>CAWUNF010000261.1:0-3212 GCA_963923195.1 uncultured Hyphomicrobiales bacterium
ACCTTCTTGAACTTATCGTTCTTCGCATTGAGATCATTATAGACCTCTGTTGCGGCCTTCCAGCAGGCTTCCATAATTTCTGGCGAGAAGGGACGCAGCTTCGTGCCTGCCGCCACGAGGCGCTTCAGAGCCGGCACATTGCCCGCATCATATTTCGCCTGCATTTCAACATTGGCATAAGCGGTCGCTGCACGCAGGATTGACTGATAATTCTTCGGCAGCGCATTGAACTTATCGAGGTTGGTGCAGAAGTTGATCATTGCACCACCTTCCCACCAGCCGGGATAATAGTAGAAAGGCGCGACTTTATTGAAGCCGAGCTTTTCATCATCATAGGGGCCGATCCATTCGGCCGCATCAATCGTGCCCTTTTCAAGGGATGGATAAATGTCGCCGCCCGCAATCTGCTGCGGCACAGCGCCGAGCTTTTGCAACACGGCGCCACCAAAGCCGCCGATGCGCATTTTCAAGCCGTCGAGATCAGATGGCTTGGAGACTTCCTTACGGAACCAGCCACCCATCTGCGTGCCCGTATTACCGGCGGTGAAATTATTGACCTTGTAAGGCGCCAAAAATTCATTGATGAGCTGCTCGCCGCCGCCAAACATCATCCAAGCATTTTGCTGGCGCGAGGACAGGCCGAAAGGCACAGCCGTACCGAAAGCAAAGGTCGGATCCTTGCCCCAATAATAATAGAGACAGGTGTGGCAGGCTTCGACCGTACCAGCCGAGACTGCATCGAGGGCTTGCAACGGCGGGACGATTTCACCGCCCGCAAAAACCTGCATTTGGAATTTGCCGTCGGTTGCATCCGACACATATTTGGCAACTGTTTCAGCCGCACCATGAATCGTGTCGAGCGAACGCGGGAAACTGGTGGTTACGCGCCATTTCACTTCCGGCGCAGATTGCGCAATGGCGGGCGCGGCGACGGCGGCTGTGCCAGCAGCGGCAAGGCTCGCGGTCTTCAAAAACTGACGACGCTTCATAAATTTCCTCCAAAATTTTCGCCTGCGGGAGGTGCAAGCGATTGGGGAGCATCAAGCACCAGAACCTGAAGCCCTTGCAATGGAAAAAAGCACAGGTTCAGACCTAATCAATGCCCCTTTAGTCATATGGATTTGCCGCACCAAACTGCCAGCCCTGCTCCTGCGTAAATGGAGGGACCCCCATCACACTGCAGTGAAAGCTCAAGGCCTTGCCAGCGGGCCCCGGAGATGGGATGGGCAAAACGAGCAAAAATCGAGACAGGAGCGCGACATATGGCGAAACTTGCCTTTCTAGGCCTGGGTGTCATGGGCTTTCCGATGGCAGGCCATTTGGCCGCCAAGGGCCATGATCTGACCGTCTATAACCGCACCGCGGCCAAGGCGCAGGATTGGGTCAAGAAATATCAAGGCCATACCGCCGCGACCCCGGCGCAAGCCGCTCAGGGTGCGGAGATCGTCTTTGCTTGCGTGGGCAATGATGATGATTTGCGCGCCGTGACGCTGGGCCCAGATGGCGCTTTCGCGACCATGTCGAAAGGGGCCATTTTCGTCGATCACACAACGGCTTCCGCCGATGTCGCGCGCGAATTACACACAAAAGCGGCAGCCCTTGGCATATCCTTCATTGATGCGCCTGTGTCGGGCGGGCAAGCGGGCGCTGAAAATGGCGTGCTCACCGTGATGTGCGGCGGTGATGCCGCCCCTTATGCCAAAGCCGAACCTGTGATTGCCGCTTTCGCACGGGCCTGTCGTTTGATGGGCAGCTCGGGTGCGGGCCAGCTCACCAAAATGGTCAATCAGATTTGCATTGCGGGTCTTGTTGAAGGCCTCGCAGAAGGTCTGCATTTCGCACAAAAGGCCGGGCTTGATCCTCTGGCTGTTGTTGATGTGATTTCCAAAGGCGCAGCGCAAAGCTGGCAGATGGAAAATCGCTCCGCCACAATGGTCGCGGATAAATTTGATTTCGGTTTTGCGGTTGATTGGATGCGCAAGGATCTCGGCATTTGCTTGGCGGAAGCGCGGCGCAATGGCGCGCATTTGCCCGTCACGGCTCTCGTCGATCAATTCTATTCCGAAGTGCAGAAAATGGGCGGCGGTCGCTTTGATACGTCAAGCCTGATCAAGCGCCTCAACAAATAGGCCCCATGCGGCCTCACCCTTTAAAAACCCTCATGCCCCCTTGTCATGGTGCAAGGAGGCCAAGTTTTTACAAGGGAGGGTTAATGCAAAAAGCGCTCCTGCCGCTTCGGCAGGGGCCATCGGCGCGGCCTTCCATTCCGCCCAAATATGCGAAAATCCCTCATTCGCAGGGCTTTTATGCCGCCCACGCCAAAGCCCCTGTGAGGGCCAAGCGATGGCAAAAAGTTAAAGCCCCTCTTTTCACGCCAAATGCGCGTTAAGCTTTCCCCGTCATTCTCAAGGGCACAAAAGCCGAATGTCCGGCCAGAAGCAGGCCCCCAGAAGCAGACACCATGACTGACGCATTTAAAGATATGATCGAGCCGAATAGCGGGAAGAATCCCGCTCTTTTCGCGCGTCGCTCGTCTTTGCCTGCAAGCTGGCGGAATCTGCGCGAGAAATTCATCGCCTCAGGCACTGGCAATCGCTCTTTCGATGTCGAACTTTTGCGCCTTTTCGCACAAAGCCGCATGACCTCTGTGCCAGCATTGGCCTTTATCGCGCTCTCAGCCGCCGTCATGTCCTTCATGTGGACGCCAGAAGTCGATGTGCTCATTTGGCTTGGCATTGTCTGGTCATGCCATGTGGTGTCGTACAAAACGGCGCGCAGCCTCCTTGCCCTGCCAGAAGCAGGCCTGCATGTGCAAGCTTGGCGCCGACGCTTTGCTGCAACTGAATTTTGTCATGGTCTGGCTTGGGCCATGCTCACTGTGCTCTTTTTGAATGAGCCAGATGCCACAGCGCGCATTTTCATTCTCTTCGTCTTGCTATTGATCTCAGCGCTCACCTCGCTGATTTCAGCAACTGTGCCTATGGCGGTCTATGCCGGGCTGATGCCAACAACCATTGCAGTGATTTTCTACATGCTGCCTGTCTGGCAGGATCAAGCTTGGCCCGTTGCACTCATGGCCTGCGGCGCGCAATTCTTCTTTCTGGTTTTGGCGCAGCGCCTTTATGCCACCAGCCTGTCATCTCTTTCCTTCCGTTTGGAGAAAGACATGCTGATCGCCGAATTGGAACAAGCCAAATCCAATTCAGATGAAG
>CAWUNF010000262.1:0-3211 GCA_963923195.1 uncultured Hyphomicrobiales bacterium
GCTCGCCCCCTGACAAATAAGCAGGCGCGCGGTCTAAAAATCGCTCAAGCCCCAAGAGGTCAATCACATCTTCAAAGAGGATGCGATGATTTTGCTTCTGCTGAGGTGCGCCATAGAGCAAATTGCCGCGCACGGAGAGATGCGGAAACAGGCTTGATTCTTGGAAGACATAGCCCAATGCACGCTGATGCACGGGGCGAAATGAATGTGCATCTTGCCAAATATCATCACCAATCGCACAAAAACCATCTTGTAGATGCAAAAGCCCCGCAACTGCGCGCAGAACAGATGTTTTGCCACAACCAGAGGGACCAAAAACTGCTGTCACGCCACGTGCTGGCGCTTCAAAAGCAACATTCAGCGCAAATTGTCCGATCTGTCCGGCAAAGCGGATGCGAATGGCATGGCTCATGAAGCACGCCTCATCATGCGCTTTTCAATGAGCATCATGGCCAGCACGACACAGAAAGAGAAAAGCACCATGCCAGCCGCCAAAAGATGCGCCTGCGTCCATTGCGATGTTTCGACATAATCGAAAATGGCGACAGACAGGACTTTTGTTTGGCCCGGAATATTGCCACCAATCATCAAGACAACGCCAAATTCGCCAATTGTATGTGCAAAGCCCAGAATGGCGCCGGTCAAAAATCCCGGACTCGCCAGCGGCACAGCCACAGTCCAAAAAGCATGCCAAGGCGATGCGCGCAAAGTGGCCGCCACTTCCATCGGCCGATCTCCCATTGCTTCAAATGCATTGCGAATGGGCTGCACGACAAAGGGGAGTGAAAATAAAACCGAGCCAATGACGAGGCCTGAGAAAGAAAAAGCCAGCGTGCGCGCGCCCCACAAAGACGCGAGCGCACCACCCGGCCCCTGCGGCCCCAAGACAATGAGCAGATAAAAGCCAAGCACGGTTGGTGGTAAAACAAGCGGCATGGCCACAAGTGCCGCAATCATGTCTTTCCAAAAGCTCTTAGACCGCGCAAGCCACCACGCCAGCGGCGTGCCAATGACAAGCAAGATCACCGTCGCGAAAGACGCGAGCTTGAGGGTCAAAAAGACCGATTGCCAAATCTCTGTCGAAAATCCTGCCATACCCGCCTTTAATTCAGAGCCTTTAACTTACATCTGCACCATAGCCAAATTTTTCAATAATGGCGCGCGCATCTGGGCTTTTGAGGAAATCCATAAAAGCGCGCGAGGCCTCATCTTGCGCTGCCGATTTTAACAGCACAGCATCCTGACGGATTTCTGGATAGAGCGCCTGCGGCACCAGCCAGCGCGAGCCGGAGATTGTTCCAGACACTTGCGAAAGCGCGACAAAGCCCAGCTCTGCATTGCCCGTATCAATGAATTGGAATGTTTGCGCGATGGAATTGCCCATGACAATTTTGGCCTTGAGTGCCTCATCAAGCTTAAGCGATTTCAAAACTTCTAGAGCAGCCGCGCCATAAGGTGCAGCCGCTGGATTGGCAATGGCCATTTTTGAAAAAGCTTGCGCGCGTAAAGTCGTTTCATCTTTCATGAAGGTTGGATCTTTGCTCCACACAACCAGCTTGCCCAGAGCATAAGTGAAACGCGTCTCAGCAAGGCCGAGACCCTGCGCAACCAAAGCTTTCGGGCGCTCATCATCAGCAGAGAGGAAAATTTTGAACGGTGCGCCTTGCTGAATTTGCGTCAGCAATTGACCGGAAGAGCCAAAACTCAAAACCGCCTCATGCCCGGTTTTAAGACGAAAGGCGGCGGCAATTTCCTTCGCAGCATCCGTGAAATTAGCAGCTACAGCGACATGGGTTGAACCTGCATAAGCAGACAAAGATTGGATCGCCCATGCGGCCATAAACATGATGAAAGAATGAAAAAAGCGCATTGCAAAAGCTCCGGCTTTCTAATTTGAAAAAATACATGAAAAAAAGCCGCCCGTCGAGGGCGGCTCTGTAAATGTATCGCGAAAGAGAAGCGATTAAGCTTCTTGCACAACGGTATTTTTCAACAGGCCGACACCGTCGATTTCAATTTCGACCTGATCGCCCGCCACGAGATAAAGCGGCGGTGTGCGACGATCGCCCACGCCACCTGGCGTGCCGGTGACAATAACATCGCCCGTCTGCAATGTGGTGAAGCCAGAAATATATTCGATCAGCTCTTCAATCGAGAAGATCATTTGCGCGAGACTTGCACGCTGCATCTGCTCACCATTGACGCGCGTGGTGAGAAAAGTTTTGGCGCGATCACCAAGCGCATCGGCAGTCACCATCCACGGACCAAAAGCGCCTGTATTGTCGAAATTCTTGCCCGGCGTCCAATGATGGGTGTGACGCTGCCAATCACGCATCGTGCCATCATTATAGCACGCATAGCCGCCAACATGTTTCAGTGCATCTGCCTTGGAAATATAACGGCCCGGCTTGCCGATAATAACGGCCAACTCGCCTTCATAGTCGAGCTTTTCAGTCACTTTGGCGCGCACCAGCGGATCACCATGTGCCATTTGCGAATTGGCACCGCGCATGAAGAGAACCGGCTTTTCTGAATCAGGGCGGTTCATTTCTTTGACATGGTCTTGATAGTTCAGACCTACGCAAATGATTTTGCCGGGATTGGGGATCACAGGCAAAAGCTTCACATCTGCGAATTTCAATTCAGCGCCCGTTGCAGGCTTGCCAAATTCGGCCGAGGCCATGAAATCTTTTAAGGTTGGCGCTTGCGGACGCGAGGCGCCCAAATCAATGACGCGGTCGCCATCAACAATGCCATAAGTGGCGCGGCCGTCCGGCGTTTTGAAACTGGCATATTTCATCTGGCTGATCCCTTCTTATTCGAGGAATTTCTCCCGCATCGACCGCAGCCGCAGAGCCGCGATCAATGACACTCGAACAGAGCCTATAAAGGGCGGGTTCGCCCTTGGCAATTGGCCAGCCTGCCCTCACGGATAAAGATGACGCGGAACGGCCACCATGCCCTTCATCAGACAACGCGCGGTGCGATAGACGCCCGCACTATCGGCCACCCACGCGCCGTTTTCTTGGCGCACATCTGCGCCATAGGTGAGCAGGCCCGATGGATTGCCGATGCGAATGGGTTGGCCATCTTGAATCGGTCGCGCCATTTGATGGGGCAGCGTGCCTACAATGCGGCATGCAACAGACAAGCAAAGACCGCTCGACAAAGGCACAGCGCGATGCGGCTGCTCAACTGAGATCATGCGCGT
>CAWUNF010000263.1:0-3195 GCA_963923195.1 uncultured Hyphomicrobiales bacterium
ATCTTGCCGATTATATTAACTTTCTCGTCGATGATGAGCACACCAAGCAAATCGTCTGCTTCGTCGAAGGGATCCGCCGCCCCAAAGCTTTCATGAAAGCAGCAGCGCGTGCGCTGGAAGCGGGAAAACCGATCCTGACACTGAAAACAGGCCAAACGCAGAATTCGCGTGAAGCTGCACAATCCCATACGGGCGCAATTGCGGGCGACTATGCCGCCTATCTCGCTATGTGCGAACGCTTTGGCATTATCCGCTGCGAAAATTTGGATGATATGGTCGAAGCGACATTGGCTTTCCAATCGCCGCGCCGCCCGAAGGGTCCGCGCATCGGCTTTGTCACCACCTCAGGTGGCACAGTCGACATGCTCTATGATTATGTCGAGAGTGAAGGTGCGACGCTGGCGCAATTTTCACCTGAGACAGATGCGGCTTTGCGGCCCTATATGCAGGACGAGATCAAGCCGCGGAACCCGCTTGATGTTGGCATTCCTTCTAATTTGAAAGCGGCGGCTGATCTTTGCGCCATTGTGGCTGCTGACAAGAATGTCGACATTCTTGCATGGGCTGCGCAATTGCCGGGAAAACGCACCAAGGTTTGGGAAGAAAGCCATCTCTTGCGCGCCATGTATGAGGCAACCGACAAGCCGGTGATTGGCTTTGCGCGCATGTCTTATCTCATGACGCAAGACGCACAGACCATGCAGGCGGAAGCGGGCTTCCCCTTCTTGCAGGAATTGCAACCGTCTTTGCGGGCAATCAATGCGCTTTGGTTCCATGCACAGCGCGCTGGCAAGACGCCACTTGTTCCAGGTCCTGCGCCAAAATCGGATCTGACGCCCGAGAATCTCAATGAGAAACTGGCAGCTTTCGGCATTCATGCGCCGAAAGTGGCGCTCGCCAAAACGCCGAAAGAGGCGTGCGCACTTGCCGCGCAAATTGGTTTTCCGGTTGTTTTGAAAATTCGCTCGGCTGATATTTTGCATAAGACAGAAGCCGGCGGTGTTGCGCTTGATTTGCGTGATGCCAATTCTGTTGAAGCAGCGGCGCAGAAAATTCTCGACAATGCCAAAGCCTATAAGGCAGATGCGCGCATTGATGGCGTTGAAGTTCATGAAATGGTCAGCGGTGGCGTTGAGGCCATTGTGGGTGCGCGTGATGATGCACTTTATGGCCCGATGTTATTGGTCGGCTCTGGCGGCGTGCTGGTGGAATTGCTTGAAGACGTATCGCTTGGCATGTTGCCGCTGAGTGAAGCGCAAATTGCAGAACGCATCTCTCATCTCAAACTCGCCAAATTGCTTGCAGGCTATCGCGGACGTCCAGAAGCTGATGCGCAAGCGCTTGCAAAAGCCGCTGAAGGTCTTGGTCGCTTCTTCCTCGATCACCGCGAGAAGATTGCTGATATTGAGATCAATCCATTGGTGGCGCGTGAGGCGGGCAAGGGCGTGGTCGCTCTCGACATTCGCGTGATCTGGCGTTAGAGCGCGGGTGCGAACAAGCGGGAGCGGAGCATTATGTCAGAGGGCGATCCGAAAGGCGGGCGGGCGGTTTTCCGTCACCATGATTTTTGCGCCTTTGTCATTTGCCGCTTTCTTTGGACGCTTGGTCTGCAAGTGCAGAATGTCGCTATTGCTTGGCTTGTCTATCTTGTCACCAAAGACACTTTGGCGCTGGGTCTGATTGGGCTTTGCGCTTTCATTCCCACCGTGCCTTTGTCGCTTGTCACGGGGCCTGCGGCGGATCGTTACGATCGGCGTCGGATCATTGTGATTTCTTGCGTGGTGATGGTGGCCTGCGGGCTCACCATGTTGAGCCTTGTGCTGGGTGGTGCGCTCGCGCCCGGGCGCATGTTGCCGATCTATTTGACGGTCGTTGTTTTGGGTTCAGCGCGCGCTTTTGCCAATCCGGCAGGTCAAGCGCTGATGACCAATCTTGTGCCGGATGAAGAATATCAAAGCGCAGTGGCGTGGAATAATACGACCAATCAAATTGCGTCTGTGAGCGGTCCGGCACTTGGCGGTCTGCTTGTGGCTTTTGACACGGCTGTGCCTTTTGCCTTTGCCTCTGGCTGTTTCATTCTGGCCGTGGTTGGTGCTTGGGTCATTCGTGCGCGCCCGCCGCGCGAGACAAAAATCCGCGCGACATGGTCGGTGATTGTGGCAGGCTATAAATTTATCTGGACCAAGCCCGTCATTCTGGGCGCCATCACGCTGGATCTTGTCGCCGTTTTGCTCGGCGGCGCGACTGCACTTCTGCCCGTTTATGCGAAGGATATTTTTGAGACAGATGCATGGGGCTTGGGCCTTTTGCGCTCCATGTCCTCTGTCGGCTCCATTTGCACAGCGCTGATCTTGGCGCATTATCCTTTGCGCAGCCATGCTGGGCGCACCATGTTCATCTGCGTGATGATTTATGGCGCTTGCACGGTGGGCTTTGGCCTGTCGACCCATATTGTTCCAGCAGCGCTCTTTCTGCTGACTTTGGGAGCGGCTGATATGGTGAGTGTCGTCATTCGCCAATCGCTCATCCAAAGCGAGACGCCGAATGAAATGCGCGGTCGCGTCATTGCCGTGCATACGATTTTGACGGGCACATCAAATCAGCTTGGCGAGTTTGAATCGGGCGCGCTTGCTATGTTCATTGGTGCTGTGCCTACCGTCATTTTTGGCGGCGTCAGCGCGATTGTCGCAGCACTTGTGTGGATGCGGCTCTTCCCTGATTTGCGTGATCGCCAGAAGATTTAAGCGGTCGGGCTCATATAAGTGCCGCTTGTCGGCTCCACCCAGATCATATCGTCTGACACGCCCGTGACGCCCGGCTGATTTTCGGCGCAGACGCGAATGGCATCGCGCTCGCGCTCATCAAAGATCGTGCCGGCCAAAGTCACATGGCCGTCGGCCACTTTGACATGGACGGAGCCTGCCGGCGCCCAGCCTTCGCGCTCAATCGTCTCATAAATTTTCTGGCGAATATCATCATCGCTGACAGAAGCTTCGCGCGCGGCGCTGGCTTTGAGAAAAGCGCGTAGCAGATCAGAGCGTGTGACAATGCCCGCCACACCGCCATCGCGAATGACCGGCACGCGTTTGATGCGTCGCTTTTCCATGATCTTCACCACTTCTTCAAGGGGTGTCGTTTCTTCAACTGTCGCGACATCAGTCGTCATGACATCTGCGACACGGCGCGAATGAGAGT
>CAWUNF010000264.1:0-3175 GCA_963923195.1 uncultured Hyphomicrobiales bacterium
TCCGGGTGCGGCGCGCGTGCAGCAACAGATTGCGCAAGGCGCTGCGCGCAAGCGTGTTGGCCTTGCACTTGAAGGCAAGGCGCCGGCGCGCGAAGGCGCCGAGATTGCCGATGCATCGGGCCAAATTGTCGGTCGCGTGACATCGGGTGGTTTTGCGCCCTCGCTGCAAAAGCCCATTGCAATGGGCCTTGTTGATGCAGCCCATGCGGCACTTGGCACTGAATTGAATTTGATCGTGCGTGGCAAAGCTTTGCCCGCGCGCGTTGTCGCCTTTCCCTTTGTTCCCACTCG
This sequence comes from uncultured Hyphomicrobiales bacterium, assembly GCA_963923195.1. Lineage (GTDB taxonomy): Bacteria > Pseudomonadota > Alphaproteobacteria > Rhizobiales > Beijerinckiaceae > Terripilifer. The sequence goes on from CAWUNF010000264.1 coordinate 292, forward strand.
CTACTATCGAGGCTCTTAAATGTCCGAGACCCGCTACACCAAGGATCACGAATATATCCGCGTCGAAGGCGATGTGGGCATTGTCGGCATTACCGATTTCGCGCAGAGCCAATTGGGCGATGTCGTTTTCGTGGAATTGCCGCAGGCTGGCAAAGTCGTGGCCAAAGGCGCGGAAGCCGCTGTCGTTGAAAGCGTGAAAGCCGCGAGCGAAGTCTATGCGCCGGTCTCTGGCGAAGTCGTCGATGTGAATGGCGACATTGAAGGCCAGCCCGGCCTCGTCAATGAAGATCCGAGCGGCAAGGGCTGGTTCCTGAAGTTGAAGATCAAAGACAAGTCTGAACTCGCCGAATTGATGGATGAAGCCGCTTACAAGGCTTTCGTCTCCTCTTGCAGCTAAAGGTTTTGTGCCATGCGTTATTTGCCTTTATCTCCATCTGATCGCTCTGGCATGTTTGCGCGCATTGGCGTGAAAAATGTCGATGAACTCTTTGCTGATGTGCCCGCGCATCTCTTGCTGAAAGATCCGCTTGATCTGCCACGCCGCAAGGGCGAGTTGGATGTCGCGCGTCAATTGGGGCGCATGGCGGCGCGCAATGTGACGGCCTCTTCTGTGCCTTTCTTTGTCGGCGCGGGTGCTTACAAGCATCATGTGCCAGCAAGTGTTGATCATCTCGTGCAGCGCTCAGAATTTTTAACAAGCTACACGCCCTATCAGCCAGAAATCTCGCAGGGCACGCTGCAATATCTCTTCGAATTCCAGACGCAAGTCGCTTTGTTGACGGGCATGGATGTCGCCAATGCCTCTATGTATGACGGCTCCACGGGCACGGCCGAAGCCGTGCTCATGGCGCATCGCGTCACGCGTCGCAAAAAGGCGGTGCTGTCAGGTGGTCTGCATCCTCATTATGCCGAAGTCGTGCGCACACAATCGCATCTGGCTGGCGATGAAGTGCTGACACTCGATCCTGATGTAACAGCTTCTGAGGATATTCTGTCGAAAATTGATGCGACGACGTCTTGCGTTGTCGTGCAGACGCCAGACGTCTTTGGCAATCCGCGCGATCTCACGAGCATTGCTGAAAAATGCCATGCCAATGGCGCGCTGCTGATTGCTGTCTTTACCGAAGCCGTGTCGCTTGCAGCGCTCAAATCACCGGGCGCGATGGGCGCTGATATTGTTGTGGGTGAAGGCCAATCTATCGGCAATGCGCTGAATTTTGGCGGGCCTTATGTCGGCCTTTTTGCGACGCGCAGCAAATATGTGCGGCAAATGCCGGGCCGCCTCTGTGGTGAGACGCTGGATGCTGAAGGTCGCCGTGGCTTTGTGCTGACGCTCTCGACGCGTGAGCAGCATATTCGCCGCGACAAAGCGACATCGAACATTTGCACCAATTCAGGCCTCTGCGCGCTGGCTTTCACCATTCACATGACGCTGCTTGGTGAAGCAGGTTTGAAGCGTTTGGCCCGCATCAATCATGCCAATGCTGTTCAGCTTGCGGGCCTGCTCTCAGGTGTGAAGGGCGTTGAAGTCCTCAACAAGAGCTTCTTCAATGAATTCACCATTCGCGTGCCTGGCAAGGCCGCAGATGTGGTCGAGAAGCTCGCAGGCAAAGGTGTGCTGGGCGGTGTGCCAGTCTCGCGTCTGCTGCCGGGCCAAGGGCTCGATGATTTGATCCTCGTCGCCAATACAGAAGTGAACACGGATGAAGATCGCGCAACCTTTGTTGCTGCGCTCAAGGAGGTGCTGTGATGCTGAACAATCAGGGTCGTCCCACCGCACCAAAAGAAACTAATACAGGCGCGCATGAAACATTCACGCGCAATCGTGGCCTGCAGATGGAAGAGGCTTTGCTGTTCGAGATTGGCCGCACGGATGTAACCGGCGTTGATCTTGATGAGCCATCTTCTTTCGTCTCGCGCTTGGGTCATCTCGCGCGCGATGAGGAGATTGGTCTTCCAGGTCTCTCAGAGCCTGAAACTATGCGCCATTATGTGCGTCTGTCGCAGAAGAATTATGCGATCGATTCCGGGCTTTATCCGCTCGGCTCTTGCACGATGAAGCATAATCCGCGTTTGAATGAATCGATGGCGCGCTTGCCGGGCTTTGCGGATATTCATCCGCTGCAACCCCAATCAACCGTGCAGGGCGCGCTCGCGCTCATTGAAGAGCTCGCTTCGTGGTTGATGACGCTGACCAATATGGAAGCGGTGGCCATGTCGCCGAAAGCTGGCGCGCATGGCGAATATTGCGGCATGGCGGCAATCAAGGCCGCTATCGAAGCCAAGGGTGAAGCAGCGACACGTCGCGTGGTGCTCGTGCCCGAAAGCGCGCATGGCACCAATCCAGCAACAGCGGCGGCCATTGGCTTTGAAGTGAAGTCTGTGCCAGCAGGCGCGGACGGCAATGTGCATCCCAATGCTGTGCGCGAATTGATGGGCCCAGATGTTGCTGGCATTATGCTCACCAATCCCAACACTTGCGGTCTCTTTGAAAAGCAGATCGTCGAGATTGCGAAGATCGTGCATGAGGGCGGCGGTTATTTCTATTGCGATGGTGCAAATTTCAACGCCATCGTTGGCAAAGTGCGCCCGGGCGATCTCGGCATCGACGCCATGCATATCAATTTGCACAAGACTTTCTCGACGCCACATGGCGGCGGTGGTCCGGGTGCTGGCCCTGTTGTGCTGTCATCGCGTCTTGCACCTTACGCGCCTGTGCCTTTCATCAAGCGCGATGGTGATAAGCTCGCGCTGATTGAAGATGCGAAGGGCTCCTCGGCGCTTGGTCGTCTCACCGCATTCCACGGTCAGATGGGCATGTTCGTGCGAGCGCTGTCTTACATTCTCTCGCATGGTGCAGATGGCCTCAAACAGGCGTCGGAAG
>CAWUNF010000265.1:0-3174 GCA_963923195.1 uncultured Hyphomicrobiales bacterium
GCGGCGAACATGGCGGCGATCCGGCTTCCATCGCTTTCTGCGAAAAGACGGGCCTTGATTATGTGTCATGCTCGCCCTTCCGCGTGCCGATTGCGCGTTTGGCAGCAGCGCAAGCAGCGCTCGGCAAACAAGCGGCGAGCCAAGCCTGATGAATCTTGTTCGGCTTTTTTACATAGGAACTATGGCGCTGGGTGGCGTTGGGCTTGCTTTGGCAAGCCTGCGCTGGCCAGTGATCAATGACGGGCCCGTGCCGCCACTCATGTCATTGCTTGGCATTTCACTGGTGATGGATCTCGTCATTATGTCTCGCGCAGCAGAGGGCAAGATGGAGCCCTTGCAAATGAATGAGCGCTTCGCCGGATTTTTCGCCGGTGCCATTCTTTATTTCGTGCTGCATCAGAGTTTGGCTGCGTAAGCTTCTCGTCTTTTCTGGATTGCCACGTCAGCCCCGCGGGCTTCCTCGCAATGACGGGATGAAGAATAGCGCGAGTGCGCGCTTCATTCTGTCCGCCATCAGAGATCACGGAGCGACATGCGGCTACCTCCCCGCCGTCATTGCGAGGAGCGAAGCGACGCGGCAACACGTCATTGCGAGGAGCGAAGCGACGCGGCAATCCAGACTTGACTCCCTATCTACAAATGAAATGCTGAGCGCATTGTTTGATTGATTTTTGGGGGAGGATTTCTATGCGTCGTTTGATTCAGCGATGTGCCGCGCTTGTTTTACTTGGTCTTTTGACGGCTTGCGCAAACGGAACAAAATTCATCGACATGTCCAATCAGATTCCTGCCATTCGCAAAGGCGAAGGCCGGATTTATTTTTATCGTTATGGAGAGATGCAGGGTTCAGGAGTGCAGCCAGAAATTCATGTGAATGGTGAAGTGGTTGGCCGCTCCATTCCGAATGGATTTTTCTATGTGGATCGCCCGGCTGGCGAATATACGGTCTCGACATCGACAGAGGTTGAGCGCACGACTACGTTCAATCTTGCCGAAGGCGAAACGAAATATGTGAAAACCTCTGTTTCGATGGGGTTCCTCATTGGGCGCGTGACGCCCGAATTGCAATTCCCAGAACAGGGGCGTTCGAGCTTGATGCAATTGAGCTATACGCCAAAGCAATAGGGGTTGCTGACATGCTAGCCCAGCCCCGCCGGTCGTCCTATCAAGATCGGCAGGGCTGTACCCGTCCCATTCTGGCACGTTTGGCCCAAAGGCCCCGGTAACGCTCCTGCAAGGGCTTGGCGGTTTAATGAAGCTCGTTGAAGTGTTTGCGTACGGGTTTCATGCGTCGGTCGCGGTTTTTGATGGCCTCGGGGCTCGGCCTCGTTTTAAGCGTCACCGCTTTTGCGGAGAGCCCGCGCGTGCGCTTGGCTTCATTGCAAGTGGGCGGCAAGGCCGAACTCAATGCCAATCCTGATGAGATTGAGCCGCGCAAAGATGTTAAACTGGGTGCGAAAGATTGGCCGGAAGTGGATCGCTCTTTGCGCGGCGATCCTATCGTCGGCTTGCGGCCAACGCTCGATACGCGGCTGCGCTCTTATTTCTCAACGGCCTCGGGCGTTGAGAGATAAACCCGCCGTTTTGTTCCCATAATTCCGGCAATCACGCCCGCCATCACCCAAGCAAAGCCCGGCATGTCATGACCATAGGCATCAAAATGCGTGCCCGTGGAAAGCGTCGCCAATGTGCCGATCACGGCGAAAAAAGCCGTCATCAGAAAGCCAATCCAGCGTAAGCGTGGCAAAGGCGCAAAGACAGCCAGTTTCAGCGAGGAGCCCGCCCAAAAGGCAAAAGTCCCGCCCAGCAGAAAAGACAATCCCGGCCAGATCGTCTCCATCGAGAAGAGCTGCGAGACGCCAATCACGGTCGTGGCAATGAAATAGGCAACGGTTACAAAAAGCATGGCGGCTTTTTGGCCCAAAATTTTGGGGTCAGGCAAGGGGTTTACCGGGTTAAAATGTGAAATTTGCACATTTTGAATAGACCCCATCACCATCAATAATGTGATCGGGCCGGGGGCCCCGGACCTTAAAAAAGACGGTCGGGCTTCTATCTTTATGCTCGAAAAGAGTATATCAACTTCATGACGAAACGGCGCTTTGGCGCCAATCCCGCCTCGGTTCTGCCCAGGCGATTTTCTTGGACCTAGATATGCTCATCTTGAGTATAACTAGAGGAGGGCGCGATGCTGGTTGAAACCCATCTCGGAAAGCAGGCGGCGGGAGCCGTTCCTCTGTCGGACGCGGCCATGCGTCTGGGCATTTTGCCCATGCCCACATTGCAATGGACGCCAGAGGTCGAGCGTGAGACAGCGCATCTTTATGAAAAGGTGAAGCGCGTCATCCCGCCCGTCGAATGGCCGTTCCATGCGCCCTATGTGAAGGCGATCAATGATCTCAAGCGCGAGCGCAATGCGGTTATTCTCGCGCATAATTATCAGACGCCGGAAATTTATAATTGCGTCGCCGATGTGGTGGGTGACTCGTTACAGCTTGCGCGCTTGGCTGGCTCCACCAATGCCGACATCATCATTCAAGGTGGTGTGCACTTCATGGCGGAAACGTCGAAGCTGTTGAACCCCGACAAGACGATCCTCATTCCAGATTCAAAGGCTGGTTGCTCTCTGGCTGAAAGCATTACGGGTGCGGATGTGCGCGCTCTGCGCGCGCAATATCCGGGCGTGCCTGTGGTCGCTTATGTCAACACATCGGCTGAAGTGAAGGCGGAAGTTGATATTTGCTGCACATCATCCAATGCTGTGAAAGTGGTTGAGAGCCTCGGCGTTGATCGCGTGATCTTCTTGCCCGATCGTTTCTTGGCGCAAAATGTCGCCGCGCAAACCAAAGTGAAGATCATCGCTTGGACGGGGGCTTGCGAAGTGCATGAGCGCTTCACGGCCGAAGAAATCTCAGCCTATCGCGAAAATGATCCTGAGCTAAAAGTCATTGCGCATCCAGAATGCCCGCGCGAAGTGGTGGAAGTCTCCGACTTTGCGGGTTCCACGGCGGCCATGATCGACTATGTGAAATCGAAGTCGCCAAAGCGCGTGCTGCTCGTCACCGAATGTTCGATGGCTGACAATGTCGCCACAGAATCGCCGGGTGTGGAGTTTGTGCGCCCGTGCAATCTCTGCCCGCATATGAAGCGCATCACGCTGCCGAAGATTCTCGA
>CAWUNF010000266.1:0-3162 GCA_963923195.1 uncultured Hyphomicrobiales bacterium
GATCCGCGCTGGCTAGAGCCAGATGCGTGCCCCCTGCCGGAATCGAACCGGCACGCCCGAAGGCCCAAGATTTTAAGTCTTGTATGTCTACCAATTCCATCAAGGGGGCAGGCGGGCTCTTATTTCCACGAAAAGCCGCCGATGGGAAGGCCTCATGGGCCCTTGTCCGCGGCTCTCTTTTCGGTGCATCCTGTCGCCAACAAATAAAAATCAAGGGAGGGATGATGATGGGGCTTGGTGCGCGTCTGAAAGGGCTCACCCTTTGTCTCTTAGCCGTGGCCGGGGCAGACCGGGTGCTGGCGGAAGAGGGCTATTATCGCGGCAAGCGCATCACCATCATGATCAATTATGCGGCGGGCGGCCCGACCGATATTGAAGGGCGCCTCTTTGCCAAACATGTCATCAAATATCTTGATCAGCCAGCAAGCCTGATCGCGCAAAATATGGATGGCGCGGGCGGTTTGATTGGCACCAATTGGCTGGGTGAAATTGCGCCGCGCGATGGCACTGCCTTTGGTTATCTCACCGGACAGATTTGGCGCTCGATCAATGATCCCACACCGCGCCGTGTCGAATTTAAAAATTATGAATTCGTCGCCTATCAACCCGGCACGACTGTCTATTTCGCGCGCACCGACATTAAACCCGGTTTGAAAAAGCCAGAAGATTTTGGACGCGCTGAGGGTGTCGTCTCAGGTGGGCTTGGCGTTGATAATGCCAAAGACCTGCTTTTGCGTTTGGGGCTCGATATGCTCGGCCTCAAATATAAATATGTGACGAGTTATCGTGGCTCACAGGCAGCCCGCCTCGCGCTTCAGCAAAATGAAATCAATTATTATGCGGAATCGCCGCCTTCTTATCGCTCGACCATTGAACCAACTTTGGTGAAGACGGGCGAAGTCATCCCGCTTTTTTATGATCCAGGCTTTGATGGGGAGACATTCAGGACGCCCAAGCAAATGGAAGGCGTCAATATGATGGACTTCCGTCAATTTTACGAAAAGATCAAAGGTGAGCCACCATCAGGCCATTTGTGGGATGTCTATCGCACTATTCTTGCCGCCAATGGCGCGATGCAGCGTTTGATTGTCATGCCGCCCGGCGTGCCGAAAGAAGCAAAAGAGGCGCTCACCAAAGCCATTCAAGCTTTGGAAAAAGACGCTGATTATGCGGCAGATGCTGAAAAGACGCTGGGCTATGTGCCAGATTTCGTCACAGGCGATCAGGTGAATGATCGCGTGCGCAAACAATTGGCTTTGCCAACCGGCACGCGCGAATTTTTGGCCGATTATGTGAAGAAAGCGCCGCGCTGATCTTCATAAAGCCAATCAAAGCGCGCCATCACCATATCCGGTGGGAGCGCGCGCATTCCCATATCGCGAATAAGCGCAGCAGGGCCGGCCAGATGATAAATCATGCCTTGTTTGCGCGAGGCTGATTGGATGCGTGTCGCGCGTGCGCGGCGTTTGCGCTCATAATCCATGAGCCCGCGTGTGATGGACACTTCTTGCCAGCCGCGCGGCATGAAAGCAGCGCCCAAAGCGCCTGCATCTTCGATCGCTTGTGCGGCGCCTTGCGCGAAAAAGGGCAGCATGGGATGGGCCGCATCGCCGAGCAATGTGACCGGCCCTGCACTCCAGCGGTTCAAGGGCTCTGAATCGAGCAAGGGCCAGCGGCGCCAATCGCTCACGGCATCCAATAATTTGCGGGCAGAGGAATCCCAATCGCGAAAAGCGCGTTGCAATTCGCGCGCGTCTCCTTGTGAGGACCAGAAATTCTCATCATCGCCGCGCCATTCATCTTCTGTAATGGCAACAATATTGATGAGCGTGCCGCCACGCAGCGGATAATGCACGAGATGCGTTTTGGCGCCCAACCAAAGGGCCGTTTCTTTGACGCGCGCAAAGGCAGGGGCTTCATGTGCCGGGATCAAAGCGCGCCAAGCCACACGCCCTGCATAGCCAGCCTTATTCGCGCCCAATCCTGCTGCACGACGAATGAGTGAATGGGCGCCATCAGCACCCACGAGCAAATCGCCCGTTTCATTCAGCCTCTCGCTGTCCGTCTCCATCTGCAACGTCACGCGCGTGGCATTGAATTCAACGCCCGTGACACGCGCTCCCAATTCCAGATGAATATTGATGTCTTGCGCCACGGCATCGAGGAGCGCTGCTTGCACATCTGCCCGATGGGCCACCAGCATGGGATTGTCCCAGCGCAGCCGCGCTTCGCGCCCTAGCGGCATGGTCATGAGTTGCGCGCCGCTTGCACCTGAGCGCACACGCAGACAATCAGGCTCCAAAGCTTTGCCTTCAAGCCGATGCAAAACGCCAAGATCAGCCAGAATACCTGATGCATTGGGGGGGATTTGCAGACCTGCGCCAATCTCTTCGAGCGCAGATGCACGTTCAAACACATCGACAAGAAAACCAGCGCGCGACAAAGCCAGCGCAGCCGCAAGTCCGCCGATGCCAGCACCTGCGATCAGCGCACGTCTTTTCTCGTGGGGGTTTCTTGGCACCTAAAGCCCTTGCGGGGATCAGGCCGCGGCCTGGCCCTGTTTCCATTCGCAGATGGCGGGATCCGCATGGCCATGCAGCGAAGGCTCATATTTGAAATGGGTCGAGCAATAGGGGCAGACCGCTTCGCTCTCGTCGCCCATATCAATGAAAATATGCGGATGATCGAAAGGTGGCAGCGCGCCAATGCACATAAATTCCTTCGCGCCCACGCGCACGAGCGGGACACCCGGCTGGTTGTGGAAATGGGGCGTGGAATGTTCAGCCATAGCTTCGAATCCGTGAGATCAGGGTGAGGCGATTGGGGCGCACCATAAGCGAGGGACATCGGCTTGGGTAGGGTCAAAAAGGCTTAAAAATGGGGGAGGCCCCCTTGCCCCAAGCCCTTCACGGCGCACGGGGGTTTCGCTATGGTCCCGGCCCGTTTCTCTGGGGCCCCACCCATGCATGTCTTTCATTCAGACGGGCTGAAAATCGCCTATATCGACCATGCCCCGACGGGGCCTGATATTGGCGAGCCCATTTTGCTCATCCACGGCTTTGGCTCAAACCATGCCGTGAATTGGGTCAATACGCTTTGGGTCAAGTTTTTGACCCATGCGGGTCGGCGCGTGATTGCGCTCGACAATCGTGGTCATGGGCT
>CAWUNF010000267.1:0-3150 GCA_963923195.1 uncultured Hyphomicrobiales bacterium
AGGCGCGACCGGGAGGATGATCATGCTCATGCGTTGCGCCGCTCTGGCGCTGGCTTTCACCGCCGCTGTGGCTCCGGCCAAGGCCGATGCCGTCACTGATTTTTACAAAGGCAAAAATATTCAGCTCGTCGTGGGTTATGGCCCCGGCGGCGGCTATGACATTTACGCCCGCCTGATCGCCCGCTTTATCGGCAAACATGTGCCGGGCAGCCCCAATGTCGTGGTGCAAAACATGCCGGGTGCTGGCTCGCTGCGCGGGGCCAATTATCTTTATGTGCAAGCGCCCCGCGATGGCACGGTGATTGGCACATTCGCACGCAATATGCCGCTCATGGGCGTGTTGAAAGACAATCCCAATGTGCAATTTGATCCGCGCAAATATACTTGGCTCGGTTCGCCCTCATCGGGCGGTAATGATGCCTATTTGCTTTTCGCGCGCAAAGATGCGGCGATTAAAAATGCGCAAGACCTGTTGAAGAAAGACATGCCGCCGCTGGTGCTCGGTGGCACGGCGGAAGGCGCAACCGGCAATGATATTACCATCCTGCTCAAAGATGCGCTCGGCCTCAATCTCAAGATGATTGCGGGCTATCCAGATTCGGGCGCGCTCTTCATGGCTGCCGACCGCAAGGAAATTGATGGTCGCTTTGTGGGCCTCTCGGCCGTCTCCTCTTCCAAGCCCGAATGGCTGAAACCCGGCTCGCAAATGCATGTGCTCTTGCAATTTGCACGCACGAAACGGCACCAAAATTATCCCGATGTGCCGACCGCGCGTGAAATTGCGCCCAATGATCGCGCACGTGCGCTGGTGGAACTGGCTGAAATTCCCTATTCGCTGTCGCGGCCCTTTGTGGCGCCGCCCGAATTGCCCGCTGATCGCGCGGCAGCGCTCCAAAAAGCCTTTCTCGATGCCAATGCAGATGCTGAATATCTCGTCGAAGCCGAAAAGCTTGGCGTGGATGTGAGCCCAGTTGGCGCGAAAGAAGCGCAAATCATGATCGACAAGCTCGCAGCAGCACCCGCCGATCTGCTCGAATATATTAAGAAGCTGCAATAAGCGCGCATGTCGAAACGTCGAAAACAAGCGCATCAATAAGAAACTGATAGAGGAGGATAAAATGCCCCATGACGCGAAAGAAGGCACGCATTGGCACGAACCCAAGGCTGGTGAAAATGCTGGCTTTGGCAAATTCTCTCGTCCCGCCATGCCCTATGATCGCTTCATGGAAGCTGAAGGTGTGCCCGTGCATCGCGCCATTGGCGTGAAGCGCGTGCATGATTTGCCAATGGCGCCGTGGAAGCGTCTGGGTGGTCGCGGAACCTATATCCAGCTCTTCGGCACGGAAGGTCTGTGGGGCATGTATGTCGTCGAAATTCCAGCCGGCGGCGCACTCAATGCTGAAAAGCATATGTATGAAAAGCAGGTCTTTGTGGTGGAAGGCCGTGGCTCCACCGAAGTTTGGAATGATGGACAGGCCAAGAAGCAGACATTTGAATGGCAAAAGGGCTCGCTCTTTGCGATCCCGCTCAATGCCAATCATCGCTTCGTCAATGCGTCGAATTCACCAGCGCTTCTTTTGTGCGGCACGACAGCGCCCAACATTATGAACCTCGTCGACAATGCGCATTATGTCTTCAACTGCCCCTATAATTTCACCGATCGCTATGCGGGCACGGAAGATTATTTCAAGCCAAAGGATGATCTCGAGCCAGATCCCGTGCGCGGCCTTGCGATGAAGCGCACCAATTTCATCCCCGATATTATCAATTGCGAAATGCCACTCGATAATCGCAGATCACCGGGCTATCGCCGCCTTGAGCCGCATATGGGCAATCAGCGTTTCCATTTGTGGATTGGCCAGCACGAAACGGGCCGTTATTCCAAAGCCCATTGCCATGAGAGTGCCGCCATTCTCATTTGCGTGAAGGGCAAGGGCTATACTTACACCTGGCCCGAAGGCCTTGGCATGACGCCGTGGAAAGATGGCAAAGGCGATAAGGTGATGCGCCAAGATTATGAATTTGGCGGCATGGTCTCAGCCGCACCCATGTCGGGTGATTGGTTCCACCAGCATTTTGGTGTGAGCAAAGATCCGCTGCGTTTCACGGCTTGGTTTGGCGCGAATAATCATTCGGCGTTAAAGCCGGGACGACCCGGAGAAGCAATGGCTGATATTTGGGCGATCGATATTAAAAAGGGTGGTCGCGCCATTCCTTATAATGATGAAGATCCCTATATCCGCAAAGAATTCGAAGCGACATTGGCCGCCGAAGGCGTGCCCTCGCGCATGGAAGATAAGCTCTACGACAAGGGCGATTGATCGCTCTTAAAAATGCAAAAAGGCGGGCTCTGGCCCGCCTTTTCTTTTTCTGGCTTGCTTTTTTACATCTGGATTGCCGCGTCGCTTCGCTCCTCGCAATGACGGCAGAAAGGTTGCCGCTTTTCCTTCGACCGTGGCGCGCGGCATGATGCAAAACAAGCAGCAAAATTTATCCCGTCATTGCGAGGAGGCCAAAGGCCGACGCGGCAATCCAGGACTATGCCGCCAAGCGTCACACGAATAGTTTTTGCACCTGCCTGCAAATGACCTTAGCCAATATCCACGACGATGCGGCCACGCACTTTGCCTGCCACAATATCGCGTGCCGCATCCATTACAGATTCAAACGGCACATGCCTTGTCATGGATTCAATTTTGGATTTATCGAGTTCCGTCGCAAGGCGCCCCCAAGCCTCAATGCGTGTTGCTTTGGAGCAGACGACGCTTTCAACGCCCAGCAATGCGACGCCCCGCAAAATGAAAGGCACAACTGTCGTTGGCAAATCCATGCCCTGTGCCAAACCGCAAGCGGCAATCGCACCATAATATTTCGTGCCTGCAATCAAATGGGCGAGCGTATTGGACCCCACCGCATCAATGCCGCAAGCCCAACGCTCTTTCATCAAGGGCTTGGGCGCACCTTGAAACTCGGTCTTGATGTCGAGAATTTCATCCGCGCCAAGGTTCTTCAAATAATCCGCTTCTTCTGGGCGGCGTGTGCATGCAATCACATGAAAGCCAGCGCGCTTCATCAAGGCGATGGCAACAGATCCCACGCCACCATTGGAACCTGTCACAATGGCCGGGCCCATATCTGGCTTCATGCCAT
>CAWUNF010000268.1:0-3146 GCA_963923195.1 uncultured Hyphomicrobiales bacterium
GCGCAAATGCCCGCGCTCACCAAAAAATTCCGCGTCGTGCGCTATGATTCTCGCGGCCATGGCGGGTCGGTGGCCAATGAGGGCCCCTATTCCATCGCCATGCTCGGCCAAGACGCGCTCGCCATTATGGATGCGCTGGAGCTGACATCTGTCTATTGGCTCGGCCTGTCCATGGGCGGCATGGTTGGCCAATGGCTGCTCGCACATGCGCCTGAGCGCATCACGCGCGCCGTGCTCGCCAATACGTCGTCCTACATGCCCGATGCACGTCCGTGGAACACGCGCATTGTGAATGTGCAGAAGAATGGCATAGCATCGATCACGGGCGGCGTCATTGAGCGTTGGTTCACGCCTGAGTTTCAGGGTCTTGATCCCGCCGCTGTGCAGCGCATTGCTGACATGTTGGTCGCCACACCTGCGCAAGGTTACATCGCAGCTTGTGCTGCCGTGCGCGATATGGACCAGCGTGAAACTGTGCGCCGCGCACAAGCGCCTGTGCTCGTCATTGCAGGCACGCGCGATCCGGCAACGCCGCCGAAGCTCGGCATGGAACTCGCCTCGCTCATCGATGGCAGCGATTATGTTGAGCTTGATGCGGCACATCTCTCCAATGTTGAAATGCCAGATGCTTTCACCCGCGCTGTGCTGCAATTCTTGACCAAGCCTACCAAGGTGAAGAAGGTGGCCGCAAAGAAGGCCCCTGCGAAGAAGAAGGCGCCTGCAAAGAAAAAGCCTGCTGCGAAAAAAACGGTGAAGGCAAAGGCAGCGAAGAAGGCCACTAAGAAGACAGCTCAAAAGGTGACAAAGAAAGTCACCAAAAAGACAGCTCAGAAAGCGACAAAGAAAGTCACACGCCGTCCGGCGAAAAAGGCGAAGAAGAGGAGTGCGCGCTAATGGATGATAAGACCCGCCTCCAACAAGGCATCAAAGTTCGCCGCGAAGTTTTGGGCGATGCTTGGGTGGACAAGTCCAACAAGGCGCAGACAGAGTTCAACGCTGATTGGTTTGATTTCATCCAGCGCACCGCTTGGGGCGATATTTGGTCGCGTCCGGGTCTGGATCGCCGCACACGCTCCATCGTCGTTTTGTCCTCGACCATTTCGACGCGCAATTGGGAAGAATTCAAACTTCACGTGCGCGCGTGCTTCAACAATGGCCTGACCAAGGACGAGTTGAAAGAGATCATCCTGCAATGCGCGATTTACGCCGGCGTGCCGCCAGCCAATCACGCCTTCAAACTGGCGCAGGAAGTTTTCGACGATATGGGAATTTAAAAAAAGGCGGGTTCAAACCCGCCTTTTCTTTTTAGACCAAATCGCCGCGCGCTGAGAGCGCCGCCTTGCGAATGGCCTCAATATTGGCCGCATAAGCATTCGGGCCGCCCTTGAAGGCAGCTGAACCTGCAACCAAGAAATTCGCACCTGCCTTAGCGCAATCGCCGGCATTATCCGCCGTCACGCCGCCATCAACTTCAATGTCGATCGGACGGTCGCCGACCATGTCGCGAATGCGGCGCACTTTTTCGAGCACCGGACGAATGAAGCTCTGGCCACCAAAGCCGGGGTTCACTGTCATGGCGAGAATGAGATCAACATCATCGAGCAAATATTCGACGAGGTCTTCTGGCGTGCCGGGGTTCAGCGCAACGCCAGCTTTCTTGCCCAAAGCGCGGATCGCTTGAAGCGAGCGATGCACATGTGGGCCCGCTTCGGCATGCACCGTGATGTAATCCGAACCCGCCTTGGCGAAAGCTTCGAGATAGGGATCTGCAGGCGCAATCATCAGATGCGTATCGAAAGGCTTGTCCGTTGATTTGCGGATCGCCTTGATCACATCGGGGCCGAAAGTGATGTTGGGCACGAAATGCCCGTCCATGACGTCAAGGTGCACGATGTCGCCGCCGGCATTCATCACATCGCTCACTTCTTGGCCGAGCTTGGAAAAATCGCTGGCCAGCATGGAGGGAAGGATTTTGATGGGGCGCATGGGCAGGCTCCGAATGAACTCACACGGGGACTAACATTCTTTAGCGCCCAGCGAAACCTTAAGCCGGCTGCAATCCAATGCGTTCATCACGACGGCGCAGCAGATGGATGAGCGGCAGAGCGATCAGCACCATCCAAGCTTTGCCAACAATCTGGCCGGGCAAATAATCCAAGCTGCCGAAGGCGAGCTGCAAAAAGACGATGGAATCGACCACCAGACCCGTGGCGCTCGAGGCGAAAACCGCCAACACAAGGCGGCGGCGCTGGAGAGGCGTGTAAATGGCAAAATCCGCCAGTTCCGAGAGCAAAAAGGCTGTGGCCGAGGCTATGACCAAAGAAGGTTCGGCAACCTTTGCCGAAATCAGCGTGCCGACCGCAATGGCGGCCAGCGCGAATTTCGCGCCCAGTCGACGCTGCACCAGATCGCGCAGCACAAGTGCCAGACCAACCATCAGCACACCTGAGGGCGCGCTCATGCCGGGCGCAACCGGGATCACGCAGGGGCCATCGGGCACGCAAAAAGTGCCAACATTGCCAATCATCCAATTGGCGGCCGGGATACAGGCGCCAAAGGCGATCAAGCAGGCAAGGCCTTCAACGAGGCGCTGGCGTTCGAGGGTCATGGTTCAGCTCTCAACGGATTTGGCGCGTTCATGCCGGGAACGAGGGCCGGATGCAAGGCTTTTGCACAGGAGCGCAGCCGAAAGGCTCGCCCCTCCCCCTCTCCCGTGCTAGGCGGGGGCCAGATTTCCTCTCCCGCCCGACCGGAGCCCGCCGATGATCCCCCGCTATTCCCGCCCCGAAATGGTTGCCATCTGGGACCCCCAGACGCGCTTCCGCATTTGGTTCGAGATCGAGGCCCATGCCTGCGATGCGCTGGCCGAAATCGGCACCATTCCGAAGGAAAGCGCCAAGGCCATTTGGGAGCGCGCGGGCAATGTCACCTTCGATGTGAACCGCATCGACGAGATCGAACGCGTCACCAAGCATGACGTCATCGCCTTCCTGACGCATCTCGCCGAATTCATCGGGCCGGACTCGCGCTTCGTCCATCAAGGCATGACCTCGTCCGACGTGCTCGACACCTGCCTTGCCGTACAATTAAAGCGCGCTGCTGACATTCTACTGCGCGACATTGACGAGCTGCTCGCCGCGATCAAG
>CAWUNF010000269.1:0-3114 GCA_963923195.1 uncultured Hyphomicrobiales bacterium
CGGCTGTTTCTTTTTCAGCTTCGAGCTTATTCGTTTTGAAAGCATGGATGCCTTCCGAAACAGCCATGAAGAATTTTTTGACGAGCTCGGGATTCTTATCGAGATAAGCGCGGCGCGACACATAGGCTGTATTGGGATAATCACCGGCCACCGGCGTCACGTCGATCAAGACCTTATAGCCTTGCTCTTCGAGCTCAGCGGTGCGCGGATATTGTTCGAGTGAGGCGTCAATCTGGCCAGAGAGCATGGCGGCTGTGCGCGTGCCTTCACCACCGAGCTGCAAAATTGCGACATCAGAACGTTTCAGCCCGAGTTTTTCGACAGCAAAAGTTGCGGCCGTATCGGTTGAAGATCCATAGCGGCTGATGGCAATCTTTTTGCCCTTCAGATCTGCAGCATTTTTAATGTCGGCTTTGACAACAAGCTGGAAGGGCAGTTTGTTGGAAATGCCGCCGATGAAAACAATATCAGCGCCATTCACGGCAGCGGCGGTCGCCGATGTGTAGCCATTCTGGCCAATATCGACCGAGCCACCGACGACGGCTTGCGTCAATGTTGGGCCGCCATCGACATAAACAAGCGTCAGGTCGATGCCGTATTTTTTAAAAATGCCTTTCTTCAGCGCGTAATTGATTGGCGCTGTGGTCATGGAATAGCCGTCATAGCCAACTTTGAGCGGCGTGAGCTTGTCTTGTGCGAGCACGGGGCTTGCGCAAAGCGCGCCCATCAAGCCAAGAGCCATCCAATTGCGACGTGACATGATCATTTCATTTCCTCCCCGTGCTGGCCTTGCGCGGCCAAGCTTCGGCTTCACCTGATATTGCCATGAACAGGCGCTCGATGCCCGCCCTTTTTATTCCGATCACGCGATCTTTCCCCGCTCGGCCCGCGCTTTAGCGGTTGCGGCAGCATCTACCACAAAAGCATCGCCTTGGCGTTTCGCGACAACGCCATAATCGCGCAAAGCTCCCTCAGGCGTGACATAGCCTTCATTGAGATCGCGCGCGACCAGATCGGGGTCGCGCGAAAAGCCATTGCCATAGCCGCCACCGCCCGGCGTATCGAGCCGGAAACGGTCGCCACCTTTCAGCGGATAATCGGCATAGCGTGTGGGCAATTGTTTGGCACTTGCGCTGTCAGGGTTCACGATAATATCGCCCGTGCGCCCCTTGCCGCCATGTGCTGCCCCTTCAGGCGCAATCACATGTTTGGTGGAGCGGATCGAAAAACGCGCATCTTCGAGATTGATATATTCGCGACGAATGCCAAGGCCCCCGCGATATTGGCCAGCACCGCCCGAATCCGGGATCAGTTCAAAGCGCAGCACGCGGGTTGGGAATTCGCTTTCGATAATTTCAATCGGTGCAATTTTTGCGTTGGATTGATTGACCGATGTGCCGCTTTGTCCATCCTTCTTGGCGCGTGCACCACCGCCACCGCCCAGAATTTCATATTGCACATAGCCTTTGCCGGTATAGGTCGAGCGGCCGCCCAAAATAATGGAGCGTGAGCCGCAACCATCCGCACGCGCCATATCTGGCACAATATCAGTGAGCGCACCATAAAGCGCTTCCACAAGCGCATGCACAGTTGGATTATACGTATTCACAGGTGCCGGGAAACGCGGATTGAGCACCGAGCCTTCACGGGCATTGATCTCAAAGGCGCGCAACACGCCGCTATTGATGAATGTATGGGGATCAATGAGTGAAACAAGCACATAGCCGATGGCCGCGCGCACCGTTGGCGGGCGAATATTTGCGGGGCCCTTGGTTTGGTCAGCGCTGCCGGAAAAATCAAAGCGAATCTGGTCGCCTTTTTTCTCGACGACGACATGAATGCGCACAGGCGTGCCCGTTTCCACACCATCATCGTCAACAAAGCGCTCGGCCTCATAGCGGCCATCTTTCCACTCGGCAATGGCAGCGCGCATCCTCTGTTCAGCCAGATCAATGAGGCGTGCAAAACAAGCTACCGCATTGTCGCGACCAAATTTGCCGATCAATTCGCCCAAACGCTGCTCGCCCAAGCGTGATGAGCCGAGCTGGCCGCGAATATCACCCAAAACCAATTCTGGTGTGCGGCTGTTGGCCGCCACAATGCGCAGAATTTCACGGTTCTCGACAAATTTCTCCTGATAGCGCACGGCTGGCAGATGCAAGCCCTCGTTGAAAGTTTCTTTCGCTTGGCCTGAGCAAGAGCCCGGCACGGGCCCGCCAATATCGCTCTTATGTGCAATGGAACCGGTAAAGCCCATCAACTCGCCTTTGAAAAAGACCGGCGTGATAACGGCCATATCGGGCGCATGTGGACTGCCACCATCGTAAGGATGATTGATGAGGAAAGCATCACCCTCGCCAATATCATCATAAGAGCGGATGACCGCGCCGCAGCAGGCGGGGAAAGCCCCAATATGCAAAGGCAAGACGACATGCTGGGCAATCACATCGCCTTGCGGATTCATAATCGCGCAAGAGGCATCTTGTGACTCGCGGATAATGGTCGAAAAGCCCGTGCGGAACAGCGAATTCTGCATTTCCTGCACAATGCCATCGAGGCTCGCGCGGATGATTTCAAGTTCAACTGCATCAACTTGTTTTGGAGCAGCGGAAGCCATTATGCGCCTCCCATAGAAATGATCATATTTTTATGATTGTCGATGCGCACATGTTGGTTAGGGAAAACCACGGTCGTGCAATCGAGCTGGTCAATCACGCAGGGCCCCGCAAAAGTGGCGCCGACATCAAGCTTTTCGCGCTGATAGACAGGGCAAGACATGGTCTTGCCATCAAAGCGCATATCACGATGCTCGCGGATTGCATCAGCCGTCTTCAATCCCTGCGGTTTGAATTCAGGGAGTTTGACAGGTGGCACGCGGCCAATGCCGCGCAGGCGATAAGAGACGATTTCAACGGGTTCATGGGGAGCCGTATGGCCAAATTGTTGGCGATGCAGCTCGTCAAACTCTTTGCGTAAGTCTGCCAAAGCACCTTTGGTGAGTTTCTCTGGCAATGGCACGGAGATTTCATAGCCTTGACCTGCATAGCGCATATCAAGCGAGCGCTCGATTTCAATCGCGCTCTCAGCAAAGCCTTCGGCTTTCAATTCATCACG
>CAWUNF010000270.1:0-3100 GCA_963923195.1 uncultured Hyphomicrobiales bacterium
GCCGTCCGGCACGGATGATCCCGTAGCTCAGCTGGTAGAGCACTCGACTTTTAATCGAGTTGTCCTGGGTTCGAGTCCCAGCGGGATCACCATTTTCTAGGCTGAGGCTGCCTTGGCCTGACGTTCGCCAAAAACCAGCACTAAAACCGCGACGATGAGAGCGGGAACCACGACATAATTCACCGCATCCCAACCGCTGCGCACGAGCAAAGTGCCAGAGGAAAAGGAGGCGATGGCATTGGTCCCAAAAACCAGAAAATCATTGAAGGATTGAACGCGAGTGCGCTCTTCCGGCAGATGCGTTTCCACCACGAGAGAGGATGCGCCAACAAAACCAAAATTCCAGCCCAAACCCAAGAGTACGAGACCAATCCAAAAATGCGCCGTCGTCTGCCCTGAGAGATTGACGAAAGTGGCGGCCGCAATGAGGGCGAAACCTGCAAAGACAATGCGCGGTGCACCAAACTTTTGCACCAGAGAGCCCGTCCAAAAACTCGGAAGAAACATGGCGATGACATGCCATTGGATTCCCCAATTGGCATCTGACAAAGACAGTCCGCACATTTTCATAGCGAGGGGTGCTGAGGTCATCAACAAATTCATCAAAGCATAAGAGACAACGCCACTGAAAGCCGCGGCAATAAATTTTGGTTGCAAAGCGATTTCTTTGAGCGGGCGCCCTTGTGAAACAGGCGCATTATTCAATTGTGGCTTGGGCAATTTTTCGCCTGATAAAACGAACATGCAGACAAGAGCCACCAAACCCTGAGCCGCAAAACTCGCCATAAAAAGATAAGGTGACCAAAGATCCATCGTGATATTGACGAGCTGAGGCCCCAGCACACCCGAAAAAACACCGCCAGCCATGACCCAAGAAAGAGCTTTTGGGCGAAAGCCAGCGCTTGCCGTATCAGTGGCTGCAAAGCGCAAACTCTGCGCAACGGCTTGATAAAAACCGGCAATAAAGGTGCCCAAACAAAAAAGGGTGAAAGATCCAATCCAAATGGCAAGGCTTGCAAGAATAGCAACAGCCACACCCGCACTTGTTCCAAAAAAGAAAGCACGATTGCGCCCATAGCGGCGCGCAATCGCGCCGACTGGCATTGTCGAAAGCGCTGTTCCCACGACATAAACGGAAACAGGAACCGTCGCATAAATCGGGGATGGCGCGAGAATAGAGCCCACAATTGCACCTGTTGTCATAATGACAACGGAATTAGCCCCTGCCAATGCTTGAGCAATTGCCAAACGCAAAACATTCGCTTTGGCGAGGCGATCATCATCCAGCACGGGGGCGTCTGTCATACGGGGTTCCTGTTTATTGTTTCTTTTTGATGACCCAGTTTAACGATGGACTTGGCCGCCGCGCATGATCCAACCGCCAGTTCCCGGTGGATAATGAACAATATCTGTACGCCCAGACGCATGAGCCGCCTGCAATGCGCGCGCTGAACGCCCACCCGCCTGACAAACCAAAACCACCGGCTTGTCGCTTGGCAATTTCGCCGGATCAAAAGAGGAGAGCGGATGATTTTGCGCGTGCGGAATCCGCCCCGCGGCATATTCATGCGGCTCGCGCACATCAATGACATGACAATGCTGGTTGAGCGCGGCCTCAACAAAGAGATCATGCTCAATCGCCGGCACACTGGTGGAACCTTTGAGAGCGGCAAGAAGTTTAGACAGCATGCGGAAACTCCTTAAGCGGCTTGCGGAGAGAGTTTGTCAAAAGCAGCCAGCGCATGGCTCGCATACATGACGGACGGGCCTGCGCCCATATAAATCGCCATGCCCAGTGTTTGTGCCAATTCCTGTTTGGTCGCCCCTGCTTTGGCCGCAGCCTGCGCATGAAAGGCAATGCAATCATCGCAACGCACCGCGACCGAAACAGCTAAAGCAATGAGCTCTTTCGTTTTTGTGTCGAGACCCTCACCGCCAAGGGCAGCTTGTGCGAGACCAGAAAAGGCCTTCATCACATCCGGCGCTTCGCCACGCAACTTGCGCAAATCGCCACTGAGTGCGGTCGCAAAACTCTTCCAATCGTCCACCATGAGTGCCTCCTTACGGTTCATGGCGGCTTATATATAAGATTTATCTAATTTAGCAATAGCTAATTTAATGGGCCCTAGCCAGTCTCACACCTGCTCCAATTCGACCAGCGTCCCATTGAAATCCTTGGGATGCAGGAACAGCACAGGTTTGCCATGCGCACCGATCTTCGGTTCACCGTCGCCTAACACGCGCGCGCCCGTGGCCTTCAGCCGATCACGCGCAGCGATAATATCTTCCACCTCGTAGCAAACATGATGCATGCCGCCGTCGGGATTCTTTTCCAAGAATTTGGCAATCGGCGAATTTTCACCGAGCGGCTGCAAGAGCTCGATCTTGGTGTTCGGCAATTCAATAAAGACAACCGTCACGCCATGCGCCGGCTCCGCCTGAGGCGCGGAGACTTTCGCGCCCAAAGTGTCGCGATAAAGAGCCGCCGATTTTTCGAGATCCTTCACCGCAATGGCGACATGATTGAGACGGCCAATCATCACAACAACTCCCGCAATTTAAACTTCCACGACCAAGACATGCACCACGGGCTTTTTGCCCCAAACTTGGCGCAATGTATTGCGGATCGCGCGTTCCACCGATTGAGCTGTGGCATCAGCATCAGCGCGGCGCTTGCGTGGCAAAGAATCGAGCGTTGAGAAAATAGCTTCATCCACCACTTCACCCATGTCACGCCCGTCCCGTGTCACCATCGGCACGCCGGTAAACATAACATCAGGATCGCCCGCCACTTCACCATTTTCAGAAATTGCGATCGCGACAGAAATAATACCGGCAAAGCTCAGCGATTGGCGAGCCTTGATGGCATCATCATTTCGAGGAATGAGAATATTGCCATCCTTGGCCAGCGCACCGTGGCGCACGTCATCGACAATGCCCGGCTCGCCCGGCCCCAGCAAAACCATATCGCCATTATGGGCCGAGATGACCTTTTTGACGCCCTGCGCACGGGCAAAGCGCGCATGTTCAAACAGATGTAAATCTTCGCCATGCGCGGGCACCGCAATTTGCGGACGGATCCATTCATACATGCGCTGCA
>CAWUNF010000271.1:0-3092 GCA_963923195.1 uncultured Hyphomicrobiales bacterium
GTCTTCACCTTGGATGTGTGCCAGGAAATGGCCAGGCTGACGTCGCGGTTCATACTGCCAAGCCAATTGAAGCGCAGCGGGTCGAATTTGAATTCGGTCTTGCCAAGAATGGGCTCAAACGCCAGACCACGGCCAACCGTGCCAATGACCGAGCCATCTTTCGGCGCAATATTATACAAATAATCCATTGCCTTGAGGCCGCCGGCGCCCGGCATATTTTGGACCACAAAATTGGGTTCACCTGGAATATGGCGCGGCATGTGGCGCACCAAAGCGCGGGCATAAATGTCGTAAGTGGAGCCGCCGGGCGAATAGACCACCATGATCATCTGGCGGCCTTTGTAAAAAGCCTCAGGTGATTGCGCCTGTGCCGGGGCGGCGGCGCTCACGGTCAGACCAAGGCCTGCCAAGAGAGCAAGTCGTCGCGTCAGACGTGTCATCATTCTTCCCTCCCATATCCCCGCTCAGCGGGTTGTTTTTCTAGAGACAATGCTCGCACAGGGCGGGGCCCGGCCGCAAGCGAGGGGGCCCATAAAATCAGCGTGTCAGGCCGCTTCTAACCCCCCTCAGGGCAGCGTATGTTGCCCGCAGAATGGCAGACGATTCGAAATCCAGCGAAAGCATCGACCCCAAACATACGGCGCAACCGCGCCGGGTCGCTGCGCGCGCGCTGAATGAGGTCGATTTTTGGCGTGGTTATGCGCTGATTGCTATTTTCATCAACCATATTCCCGGCATTTATTTCGAGCAATTTACCCATCGCGCTTTTGGCTTGTCGGATTCGGCCGAGCTCTTCGTTTTTTTAGCGGGTTTTTCGCTGCGCTATTTGGCTGAAAGCCGCACTGAAAATTTAGTCGGTATGCGGCTTTTCATGCGTTTGGAAGCGCGTGCTTTTACGCTTTATGCCGCACAAATTTTAATTGTGGCTCTGGCGCTCGCCATGATGGCGGGTGCAGCACTCGTCCTTGATACGCCGCTCATTCTGCAATGGAACAATGCGAGTGCCTTTTTCGAAAGCCCCGTGCAAACGCAAGTGGGTATTATTTTGCTCGCGCATCAAATGGGTTATTTCGATGTGCTGCCGCTTTACATTGTGATGATGTGTTTTGCGCCGCTTGTCGTCGTGCTTGGGCGTTTCTCATTGCGCCTTTTATTATTTTACTCATTCACTGTTTGGGCCCTGACACTTGTCTCAGAATTAAACTTGCCGACATGGCCGGTGGAAGGCGTGTGGTTCTTCAATCCTTTTGCTTGGCAGCTTCAATTTGTCCTCGGCTATGTTTTGGCGCGCCCCAAACAAGCAGCCGGATTTATTGAAAGCAAACGCACCGAGTTTCGCATTTTGGGTCTCGTTATCACGGGCATCGGCCTGTGGCTGGCGCTCATCCAATGGGCGCCCAATCCTTTCGAGCTGCCAGAGCCGCGTCTCTTCTTCATGAATGATAAAACATCGCTGTCGCCCTTGCGCATCATCCACATGCTGGGCCTCGTCATGCTCTTGGGTGGCATTTTCAATTGGGCCTCGCGATGGGGCGGTTTTCGCTTCATTGCTACGCCTTTCTGCTTGCTCGGACGCAATTCACTCCATGTGTTTTGTGCGGGTTCTCTCTTGAGTCTTGCTGGTCAAATCGTGCGTTTTGCATCACCTGCGGGTCTTGTCACAGACACGCTGGTGCTGTTGATTGGCGTTGTCGCAATGCTTGCCATTGCTTGGGGAAATGAATGGCGCATCATCTGGCCGCGCTAATATCTGGCTTGCTCCTGCTTGCCATAGCGGGAGCCCCCGCAGCATCTCAAGATGCTGCGGTGCAGAAAGACGATTCTGCACCTGCGAAAGAAGAGGGGATTGAGCCGCAAACGCTCTATCCGCCTCTTCCCCCTCATGCGGCAGCGCTCACTTTGCAATGTTCTGTGCCGCAATCTGAAGTCGCCAAGCCTGCACCCATGCCCAATACAGCGGCGCGCATTGAGACCAATAAGAAGATGCGCGTTTTGGCAATTGGCTCTTCAGCCACTTGGACCGGCAATCGCTCAGGCAGTTATCCATCGCGTTTGGAAAAATTGCTGGAGAATGTTTGGAAGGGCGTTGACGTTGAAGTGGTGAACCGCGGCGTTTCAGGCGAAATTGCCTCTGTCAGCGCGCGTCGTCTCATCAATGAAGCGGCTATTCTCAAGCCGACAATGGTTTTGTGGCAATTGGGAACCAATGATGCGGTGGCGCGTGTTCCGCTGGTTGAATTTGAAACAACTGTGCGTGCCACTGTGCGCATGTTGCAAAAGAATAAGATCGATGTCGTATTGGTTGGCCTGCAATATACGCCGAAATTCGCGCGCGATGATCATTGGTTTGCAATTCGCAGCGCATTGGACCGGATCGCGGCAGAAGAAAATCTCCTCTATGTGCGCCGTGACAAGGCGATGGAATTTTTGGCGCAGACTCGCGCGGCCGCCGATGTCTCAGCCGATGATGAATTCAGCCTGACAGATTTGGGCTTCCCCTGCATGGCTGAACATATTGCGCAGGCGATGGTGGCCAATATTTTCCTGCGTCGCTCAGGCGACCGTCGCGGCGCCGCACCCGCTCCAGTACGCTAAGAATTGCAAAGCTAACCCTTTGCAGATTAAGCTCTCTCTCAGCCGGACCGTCATCAAGATAAGAGCCGGGCGGGGGAGGGTGACTTGGGTGGACTTTTAGCGCTTTGCGCCGCGGCGACTTTCGCCATCAATAATACTTTGGCGCGTCGCGGTGTGCTCTCAGGCTCTGTCCTGCAAGCAATGGCCATCACCGTTCCTTTTGGTGTTCCCCTCATGCTAATTGCCGCGCTGCTATTTGGCGCGTTGCCTGCGCTTGATGGATTTTCGCTCAATAGTTACATCGCTTTCTCAGCCGCGGGCATCGCCCATTTCGTGTTCGGTCGCTATTGCAATTACCGCGCGGTGAAAGCCATTGGTGCCAATCTCTCTGGCCCTTTGATGGAAACATCTGTTCTCTTTGCTCTTGTTTTGGCTGTTACGCTTTTGGGTGAAAAGCTCACCATGATGAAAGTGCTTGGCATTGCGCTCATTCTGGCGGGGCCTTTGCTGACGGTTGA
>CAWUNF010000272.1:0-3089 GCA_963923195.1 uncultured Hyphomicrobiales bacterium
CCGTCCTTGGCTGCGCTCATTTTTTTCGAACTTCGTCACCGTAAGACACAAAGCGCGCTTGAAGCGCGGCTTGAAAAATTATCCGATCAGATGGGGGCGCTCGATTCGAACACGGTTCGGTCGAGCATTACGCTTGAGAGCTCGTTCACAGATTCCATTCGCAAAGTGCAGGCTGAAATCAAATCGCTCGAAATCGTATTCAGGGGCGCTGGACAGAGCCCACGCGAAAATCCTGAATCGGTTGATGCGGCCATTCGTTTGGCGCGTGAGGGCGTATCAAGTGATTTGATTGTCGCAAAAACGGGCTTGCCGGTGCATGCGGTTGAATCGATTATTTCGTTGCATGGGCGTCGGTGAATGCGGCGATAATCAATCGCTTTTAGCGCTTTTTGTTTTTTTCACGATCGAGGCGCAGAATTGCACCGGTCGTCATTTCAAGTTTTGAAACATCAGAGGGATCAGCCAGCGCGACGCGCGCGCGCGGAAGAAATCCATCTTTCACAGCTGTGTCCCTTAGAAACATAGGGCCGCCCATGGCGAGGGTGATGATGCTCGCAATATAAACAACTACAAAGGCTATCATGCTCGTGGCAAAGCCAATGCCATACATGAAAACCGTTGCGGCCATCATTTGCCAGAGACGGAAATGTCCATAGGCGATGATGGGGATGGGGAGCCAGGCAAGGCCAATGCGCTCGGGCAGTAAGAGCAGTGAATCTTCAAGGCGGATCGCCGAATAATAAGGCGTCCACGCTTTCTCGATCGTGACGCTCACTTCTTCTGCGAGCGTATAGGGTTCAAGCGTAATGCCCGTGGCACCGCCCGCAGTGGCAATTTTAAAAATAATCTTATCACGCAAGACTGTTATCCAGCCCTTTTCCGCTCCAATTTCTTCAAGCACGCTGGGCATTTCCAGCGCTTCGAGAGGTTCACGTCGTCCAATTTTCAGCAAGATATCGCCAGGCAACAAGCCGAGCTTCTCGCCGGGGGAGAGTTTTTCGACATTGGTGACGCGGACCGCCGTGCCAGAAAATGTTTCAGTGCCCATGATCGTGCGGCTCGAACCAAAAATCCGTTTATGGATATTTGATCATGATATCGGGTTGCGGCGCCGCTTTGCGGGTACGTGCCACTTTTTGAGCTTCCATCGCGGCTGTGCGCGCAGCGTCTGCCTGCTGCTTTTTCACGATCTCTTCAATCTGCTTGGCAAGATCCGTCTTTGGATTGGCCGCTTCCATTGCTTTGATTTGCTCTTTCATGGCGTCAGCGACTTGAGCAACAGCCAGCTTATTGGCAGCAACAAGGTCCTCGACGATCTTACGTGTAGCACCCGGCAGATTGTTCATAGCGTCCGAGTTTTCAGCAATTTTGCCCTGGATCGCCTGCTGATTGGCGATATCGCCTTGCATGAGCGCTTTGATTTCTTCTTGTTGCGCCATCAACGCCGCAAGCCGCTTCTCAGATTCGGTCGCCGCCTTTTCGACACGTGTCGCGGCTGTGGTGAAGGCGTTCACTTCTTCTGCAAATGCCATCAACGCGTCGCGGTTCACATTTGTCATCGAATCAAAGCGGTTCATGGCTTTGAAATAAAAGGCGACCGAAATACCGAGTGCGATAGACGCCATGAAAAGAAACAGGACACCTGTGGAAATAAGAAGTTTGTTCGAACGTGACGCGCCTGATACCAGTTCGCTCACCTGTTTCTTAATTTTTGAAACGTCGCTGCTGGCATCAGCGGTTGTTTCGGCCGTAGCAAGCGCAAGCTGAATAGCTTCTTCAATTGAGGGCACTTTGGCTTTTCCTGCGTCTTTTCCGCCAGATTTACCTTTGTCTTTGCTGGGTTCAGCGCCATCCGCAGCCGCGTCTGAAGCCGCTTCTGCCGCATGAGTGTCTGCAGCATGCGTATCCGCCGGAGCCTCGCTCTTGGCTTCAGCCTTGGGGGCGGCTTTTTCGGGCTTCTTACTCATGATCGGACATCCTCAAGCGAAAATTCTTTGGCCGGTTGGTTCCCGCGCATACGGCAGGGTTCTCCGGAATTCACTAGCACATCTCGTGCCGGATGCTGGCGTGAGCGCATCCCAAATGCGCGACAGCCGTAAGGCCAAGCGGGTTGATGGGTCACAAAAAAATGAGAGCAGCCATGACACGATGCCACGGGACCAACGGGCTCAATATTATGCGGCACGACGGCGCTCCATGGCTCGACCATTCATATCGAATTGGAGTTCCTTCGGAACCTCGATCTCGGGCTTCTCGCCCTCTGCACCGGCATGAAACACAAAACTCAAAACCGTTGCCACGGCCTGGTAAAGCTCTGTGTGGATTTCTCCGCCCACTTCCGAAGTGAAATAAATCGCACGGGCCAACATCGGATATTCGAGCACCGGCATCTTTTTCTCGGCTGCCTTATCGCGGATCATCTTCGCAATCGCATCAGAGCCTTTGACAACCACTTTCGGCGCGGTGCCTTTCACAAAGTCATAGCGCAGACCGACCGCAAAATGTTGCGGGTTCGTGATGATGACTTGAGCTTGATTGATATTGGCAACCGAGCCCCGTTCAGCTGCCTCGCGTTGCAATTTGCGAATTCGTCCTTTGACTTCGGGAGACCCTTCGGTCTCTTTCATTTCATCGCGGACTTCTTGCTTGGTCATTTTTAGACTTTGGCTATGCCGATACCACTGATAAAGCGCATCAACGGCAGCGAGGATCGCAACGGCTACGACAAGAACTAATAATGTCGATGCCACGAGTTCCCCAGTTCGCGCCAAGGCCGTTTCGAAGGGCAAGCGCCCTAAAGCCATAGCATCAGGAAGGCGATGAAAAAGATAGATGACGCCGACGATCCCGATGAGCGTTGTTTTAGCAATCGACTTAATCAGTTCAATCAGGCCGCCAGCTCCGAACATGCGTGAAAGGCCGCGGAACAATGATATTTTTTCAAATTTTAAACCGATATTTTCGATGACAAAATGAAACCCGCCATAGGCAATTTGCGCGGTGATAAGAATCGCAACAAGCGGGATTGAAAAAAAGATCATGGGCAGCGCAACATCGCCCAAGCGTGATGCCACCATTTGAGGGAGAGG
>CAWUNF010000273.1:0-3086 GCA_963923195.1 uncultured Hyphomicrobiales bacterium
ATCTATTCCTACAGAATGGTTCGGCAGCGATCTCTCAGAATATTACAAGCAAGGACTTCGTCCTTCGCCGTAAGACGCCCCCAACGCAAAAAGCCCCGCGTTTGAGCGGGGCTTTTTTGTATTTGTGTTCATTTGAAAGTATTGGTTGCGGGGACCCGCAACCACCGAGGATTGAGGTGCTGGACATAGGTTCGAGGCGCTAAAGCCAACAGCTAAAAAAGGGGCTGGCAAATACCCAAATCGGGGCAAAGTCTGTTCTGAGCCCCATCAAACAAGGTGTTTCCATCACCAAAAATCCGTGAAAGACTGCTCCTAACAAAAAAATTCGGGAGGGGGTATTTCATGAAAATAGCCGCAGCAGCTTTGTGTCTGGTCGGTGCTTTGATCTCATCAATGCCTGCTTCCGCCGAAAATTGGCCTGATCGCCCACTCCATCTCTTCGTTTCACAAGGCGCTGGTGGCGGGCAAGATTCCATCGCCCGCTATTTAGCTGACAAAGTGAGTGCGATCCTTGGCCAGCCCATCGTGATTGAAAATCGCCCCGGCGCCGGCGGCATTATTGGGACGCAGGCAGCGGCACGTGCCACGGCGGATGGATATAATTTTGCCATCACATCATCCGCAACCATGGCCTCCAATCCGCATCTTGTTAAAAACCTACCCTACGACCCGCAAAATGATTTTTTGCCAGTGGCCCTTCTCTCAAAGCCAGGGTTTTTAATCTCAGCCAATCCCAATCGACCTTTTAAAACACTTAGCGAGCTGATCGCTGCTGAGAAAAACTCACCCAGCTCGCTCACAGTTGCTATTGATGGCAACCGCAACGCCTCTGGCCTCACCGCAGGCTTTTTGAATAAGACGGCCGGCATCAATATTCGCCTTGTGCCCTATTCAAGCCCTGCGCAAGGGCTACAAGACACAATCTCTGGCAGTGTTGATCTCTTCATTTCACCACCGGGCGTGCATCTGTCGCATATTGCAGCGGGTAAATTGCGCCCCATCGCTGTCTCTGGCGTCTCCCGTGAAATCTCACTTCCTGATGTGCCGATGATTGGCGAAACATTGCCAGGCTTTCGCATTCTGGGTTGGTTGATGGTGTCCGCGCCCAAAGGCACGCCAGCGGAACCGATTGCCCGTATGAATGCAGCCTTTGACCGCGTCTTGAAAGACAAAGCCGTCATTGAATGGATGCTGAACTTTGGCTCTCCGGCCAATGCAGGGGCTGGCACACAAGAAGAGCTGCGCCGTTTTGTGCGTGATGAAATTGCGCTCTGGGGCAAGATGATTAATGATATCGGGCTCGAAGCCCAATAAGAAAATATCGGAAACGCCAATGTCTGAGACAAAACCCTCGATCCTGATCCTTCTGCCGTGGGAAGAAAAAATCCGCTTCACTTTTGAGCGGCTGATCCTCGCCCGCTTTCCGGAGCTGCCAATCACCACAGTGGCCACCTTGAAAGAAGCTGCAGAAAAGATCGTGGATGCAGAGATTTTCATGGCCTTTGGCGTGGCCGTGAAGCAAGATATTTTTGCTGCAGCCAAGAAGTTGCGCTGGGTGCATGCTTTTGGCACGGGTGTCGATGGCATCATTGATCGCTCCGGCCTTGCCAAACATGTTGTGGTGACATCGACGCGCGGCATTCATGGCGCGCCTTTGTCAGAAATTGCCATCCTGCACATGCTGGCTTTGGCGCGTGATTATCCACGCTCCATCCGCGCCCATGACAAGCATCAGTGGGACCGCTTTCGTGCGCGCCTGTTGCAAGGCAAGCGCGCCGGCATTTTGGGCGTCGGCCTCATTGCAGAAAGCTTGGCGCCCCGCCTCCATGCGCTTGGCATGCATGTGGTTGGCATTTCGCGCACAGCGCGTGACCTGCCGGGCTTTTCCTCATGGGCGCCACGCGATAACCTGAAGAAAGCGGTGAGCGATCTTGATTTTCTCGTCTTGCTCATCCCGCTTGATGAAACAACGCACCATATCATCAATGCCGATGTGATCGGTGCCATGAAGCAAGGCGCTTACATCATCAATATTGCGCGTGGTGGCGTGATTGATGAAAAGGCGCTGGCTGTGGGCCTTCATTCCGGACATTTGGGCGGTGCGGCCCTCGACACCGTGCATCAAGAGCCATTGCCATCAGATGATCCGCTGTGGGACGCGCCCAATCTTATCATCACGCCGCATCTCGGCGGTTTCTATGATACCTATCCAGAAGATTGCATTGATCAGATCTATACAAATATCACGGCTTTTCTGGCAGGCCGTCCTCAAGACATGATCAATATGGAAACGCGGACCTAAAGCCCGCGTTTATCTTTTAAAGCTCGGTGATGCGCTGCGAGAATTTATGCAGCGGTTCGACATCGCCATTGGCATGGACAAAATAATTATCACAGACCCAGCTATAAGTGCGCTCTGTCACATAGGTTGGGTGCACGGCAAAGAGCATTTTGGGACCAACCTTCAATGTCTCGTCCTGACGAATGAGCGGACGCTCCACCATGTCATAGCCCTGACCATGCGCATAAAGACGGTTTTCCTGCGGGCGCCCACCCTTGCGCAGGAAGTCATTATAGCGCGCAAAAATATCAGCCGGGTCAGCGCCGGGCTTTAGCAATTCAAGAGTGAATTTCTGAGCTTGCAAAACGAAAGCAAATTCATCTTTCATTTCTTGTGAGGCTTTGCCGAGCACCCATGTGCGGCCAATCTCGCCATAATAGCCGCCGGGCCCATTATTCTCGATCAACATGCAGAATTGATCACCCTCGCGCAGCACGCGATTTTGCATATGGGGCGGCTGCATCACAGCAGCCGTGCCGACTGGGCCAGAGGCCGCCATATACCAACCCTGCTCACTGCCCATTTCAGTCGCGACAGCACGCGCAATCTCGACGACCTCACTATCGCGCAGACCGGGGCGAAGATTTTTCGTCACCGCTTCTGCGCAAGCATCTTGCAGAGCAGCCATACGGCGGATGAGTGCAAGTTCTTCTGCACTCTTCACCGCCTTGATCGGATCAACCAAAGGTGTTGCGTCAATAAATGTCGCCTTCGTCATATTCTTTTGCAGATGATTGACGAAGCC
>CAWUNF010000274.1:0-3083 GCA_963923195.1 uncultured Hyphomicrobiales bacterium
GCCAAACGCTTGGCATTGGTTTCGCCGACATGGCGAATGCCGAGTGCAAAAATGAAACGATTGATCGCCACATTGCGCCGCGCATTGATGGCGGCAAACAAATTGCGCACAGATGTTTCGCCAAATCCTTCGCGGTCTTTCAGCTTTTTCAGCGCGCGGCGGTCGCGTTCTTCCAAAGTGAAAATATCGGCGGGCGTCATCACCAGCCCTTCGGCATGGAAGAGTTCAATCTGTCTATCGCCTAAGCCTTCAATATCCAGCGCATTGCGTGAGCAAAAATGTTTTAAGCGTTCGATGGATTGCGCCGGACAGATGAGTCCACCCGTGCAACGGCGCACAGCATCCAATTCGCCCTTGGCATCGGCTTCCCGCAGAGCGGCGGAGCCGCAAGCCGGGCATTGATGGGGAAAAGCATAAGGCTTTGCATCTGCCGGCCGTTTTTCTGGCACATGGCCTAGCACTTGCGGGATCACATCACCCGCGCGCTGCACGATCACCGTATCGCCAATGCGAATATCTTTGCGCGCAATTTCATCTTCATTATGCAATGTCGCGTTTGACACGACGACACCACCGACGGTGACGGGCTCCAGCTTCGCAACTGGCGTCAAAGCACCCGTGCGGCCCACTTGTATTTCAATGTCGCGCAAAAGGGTCGTCGCTTTTTCAGCAGCAAATTTATGCGCGGTCGCCCAGCGCGGCGCACGTGAGACAAAGCCTAAGCGGCGCTGATAATCGAGATCATCGACCTTATAAACAACGCCATCAATATCATAGGGCAGCGACGCGCGTTGCTCTTCAATGGCGCGCCAATGCATGATGAGCTCGTCCGCCGAATGACAGAGTTGGGTGAGCGGGTTCGTCTTGAAGCCGAATTTTTCAAAGGCTTCGATCATGCCATGCTGTTGGTCTGATGGCATGGTGCTCATCTCGCCCCAAGCATAGGCGAAAAAATGCAGCGGGCGTTGCGCGGTCACATTTGGATCAAGCTGGCGGAGACTGCCGGCTGCCGAATTGCGCGGATTGGCGAAAGCAGGCTTGCCTTGCTGCATTTGCCGCTCATTGAGCGCAGCAAAATCACCCTTGGTCATATAAATTTCGCCGCGCACTTCGCAGATATCAGGCACATGGCCATTCAGCCTGTGCGGAATTTCTTTGATCGTGCGCACATTGGCGGTGACATCTTCACCCTCAAAACCATCTCCGCGCGTGGCAGCTTGTACCAATTCGCCTTTCACATAGCGCAGCGAGCAGGAGAGGCCATCGATTTTGGGTTCGGCAGTAATGGCAAGAGGTGCGCTGTCATGCAGGCCTAAAAACTTGCGCACGCGGGCGACAAATTCTTCCGCTTCTTCGGGCTGGAAGATGTTGCCGAGCGACAGCATGGGCACAACATGCTTCACTTTGGCGAATTTTTCTAAAGGCGCCGCGCCCACGCGGGGCTTGGCGAAGAGATCGACCAATTCGGGAAAGCGCGCTTCGAGCGATTCTAAGCGGCGACGCATAGCGTCATATTCGGCATCGGTAATGATCGGCGCATCCTGCTGGTGATAGCGGATGTCATGCTCGGCAATATCTGCCGACAGGCGCGCATGCTCCTCACGCGCCTCAGCGAGGCGGGCGGCGCGGCGAATCTGGTCGGGGCTCTGGCTCATGGCTCCTCATGTAGCGCAGCCCTCGGGGCCTTTGAAGGGCATGTGCAGTTTCGTCCACCAGATCAAAAAACCGCGCTATACTAGGGCCTCGATATTTTGAAGGTAGGCTTCCTTGCGCGATCTGATCACCCTTGTGGCGACGGCTCTCATCCTGCTGCTGACGGCGGCTCTGGCGGGGCCGTGGTTCATTGATTGGACGGCCCATCGCGGCTGGGTCGAATCAGAGCTGGCCCGCCTCACGGCCACGCGCGTGAAAGTGAATGGCGAGGTTGATCTCAAACTTCTGCCCGTGCCGAAATTGAGCCTGCGCGATGTGCGTGTGACCAGCAATCGCGCCGATGGTCCTGTTCTCGACATTGGCCGTTTGCGGTTTGAGCTCTCGGCCACATCCTTGCTGCGCGGTGAATTGCGTTTTCTGGATGCTGAATTAGAGCGTCCGCAATTGTCTTTAAATCTTCGTGAGGATGGGCGTCTGCTCAGCCCGCAAATTCCTTATGTCTCCTCAACCGGCGTGCAGATTGAGAAATTCTCCGTGCGCGAAGGCTCGGTCGCTTTCCGCAAACCCGGCCAAAGCGACCCTATTATTTTTGGCGGCGTCGATTTTACGGGTGAGGCTTCTTCGCTCAGCGGTCCTTATCGGGGTGCGGGCGCGCTGCGTCTGGGCTCGACCTCGGTGAAATGGCGTTTTTCGACGGGTGCGATTGAGCAAGATCGTCTGCGCACAAAATTCATTGTCGATGAAACGCCTCTCAATCCACGCGCTGATTTGGATGGTTATCTCACTTTCGCAGGCGATGGTGCGCGCGGTGATCTTGGCTTTGAAGGTCTCACGATTGTCTCAGGCACGACGCGTCTCAATGGCCTGTCTGTGCCGTGGCGTTTGACAGGGCAAATGAAGGCAAGCCATGCGGGCGTTGCGATGGATGAAGCTGAGCTGCGCGCGGGTGAAGAGGAGCGCGCGCTCATTGCCAATGGCGCATGGGCTTTTGAGCGTTTGCCAGAGCCCAAAGCGCGCATTCACATGCAAGCGCGCCAATTGGATTTAGATCGTCTGCTTGGCGCGCCCAATCGCCCTGCAGGGCGCCGTCTTTCTGCTTTGGTGACAGAAGCTTTAGCAGATGGCGCGTTTTTTGATGCTTTACCGGCAAAAGTTGATGCCAAATTAGAGGCGCCCAATGTCATTCTTGCGGGTGAATCCATATCCGATGTGCGGGCCGATGTGAGCCTCAAAGCGCAAGATCTGCCGCGCATCGCCTTTTCTGCGCAATTGCCAGCGCGTGCCTCTATCTCACTCGATGGCACATTGGAGACAGGTGCAGCCGCCGCCTTTCGTGGTCGCGCTGACGTGATTGCGCGCGATATTCCACGTCTCGCCACTTATCTCACTTTGCTGGATCCTGATGCGATGCGCCTGCGCGATCTGCCGAT
>CAWUNF010000275.1:0-3075 GCA_963923195.1 uncultured Hyphomicrobiales bacterium
ATCACCTGCCCATTGCGCAAAATGACGAGCTTCCAATAGACCTGACGGCCGACATTGGTTGCGGCGCGCAAATCTGATGTGCGTGAAATTTTTTGATCATTCACCGCCATGATCACATCACCCTTTTGCAATCCCACATTGGCGGCCGTTGAGCCTTGCGGCACATCAGCAATGATCACGCCTTCTTTGACGCCTTCGACGGAAAGCTCTTCCAATGTGGCGGGTGAGACATTGACCGCACGCGCGCCCGAAAAAGGATTGCGGCCTGACACGGTCACATCTTCGCGCGGCGGCACTTCTGGAGCGGCCACCAATTTTACATCAAGCGTGGTCGCACGACCTTTGCGCAACACGGTCATTTTCACAGAACCACCAAGCGGGCGCACACCCATGCGATAGCCGACCCCTTCGGGATCATCGACTTCTTTGCCATCGACTTCGGTGATGACATCTCCGCGCAACAGGCCCGCCTGTGCTGCTGGTGAATTGGCTTGAAAGTCGGAGACAAGCGCGCCTGCGGGGCGATCCATGCCAAGCGATTCTGCAATATCACGCGACACATTTTGCAAAGTCGCGCCAAGCCAAGGACGACGCACTTGTGTCACGCCACCCTTGGCCGCCGCCACAACAAGTTTCACCATATTGACGGGGATTGCAAAACCAATACCGACCGATCCACCTGATTGCGAGAAGATCGCCGAATTCACGCCAACCAATCGCCCCTGCATATCGACAAGCGCACCACCCGAATTGCCAGGATTGATCGCAGCATCTGTTTGGATGAAGAAACCATAATCCGTAATGCCGACTTGCGTGCGCGCCAGTGCGGATACAATGCCCTGCGTCACTGTCTGGCCGACACCAAAAGGATTGCCGATCGCCAAGACAATATCGCCAACTTCAAGCGCATCAGAATCGCCAATTTCAATGGCTGATAATTGGCCACCATTGCGAATGCGCAAGACAGCCAAATCCGTGCGCGGATCTTGCAGCACAATATCGGCATCAAATTCGCGCCGATCTGCGAGCGCTACTTTCACATTGGTCATGCCCTCAATGACATGATGATTGGTAATGACGAGACCGCTCGCATCGACAATCACACCCGAGCCCAATGATTGCGCGGTCTGCCCACCCCGTCGCTGATCACCAAAAAAGCGACGAAAGACGGGATCATCAAAAAGCGGATTGCTCGGGCGCCGTTCAATGCGCGACGCATAAACATTCACGACAGAGGGCTGCGCACGTTTCACAATGGGCGCATAAGAGAGCACCACTTGTGAGCGTGCCTCGGGCACGGCGCGTGTCTGCGCGCCAACAGGCACAGCAAAGCTCAACATAGCGGCTAATGCAGTCACGAGGCAGCGCAACATAAGGGGCTCCAGCTATCAGTCCGTCATTGCGAGCAGAGCGAAGCAATCCAGTTCCGATGGATTGCCGCGTCGGCCCTTCGGGCCTCCTCGCAAGGACAAGCTAATATATGAAGCAAAGCCCCAAACAAAAAGGGCGGCCTTGAAGGCCGCCCTTTGAATTCTGTGAAGCAAACAAGCTTATTCAGCAGCTTCAGCGGCTTCAGCCGTCGGGCCTGAATCCTGACCGCGTGCATTCACGTCACGATCCACGAATTCAATCACCGCCATCGGCGCATTATCGCCATAGCGGAAGCCAGCCTTCAACACGCGGGTATAGCCGCCGTTGCGGGTCTTGTAGCGGGGTGCGAGCACGTCAAAGAGTTTTTTGACGAGATCAACGTCCTTGATCTGCGCAATTGCCTGACGACGTGCATGCAGATCGCCGCGCTTGCCTAGCGTGATGAGCTTTTCGACGACCGGGCGAAGATCCTTCGCCTTCGGCAGCGTCGTAATGATCTGCTCGTGCTTGATGAGCGCTTGGCTCATGTTGGCAAACATCGCCTTGCGATGTTCGGCGGTGCGGTTGAAACGACGCTTGGAACGACCGTGATACATGTGGCTCTCCTAAATTCTACCGGACGCCGTGCCAAGGAACGCCGGTCTATGAAAAGTGGGGGCGGACAGAACCGCCCCCGGTTCAATCTCAGTAATGTTCTTCGAAGCGCTTGGCGAGCTCTTCGATATTTTCCGGCGGCCAGCCGGAGACTTCCATGCCGAGATGGAGACCCATCTGGGCGAGAACTTCCTTGATCTCGTTGAGCGACTTGCGGCCGAAGTTCGGCGTGCGCAGCATCTCGGCTTCCGTCTTCTGGATGAGGTCGCCGATGTAAACGATGTTGTCGTTCTTGAGGCAGTTGGCCGAACGCACCGAGAGTTCGAGTTCGTCGACCTTCTTGAGCAGCGCAGGATTGAAAGCGAGTTCCGGAATCGACGGAGCTGCTTCTTCGCGGCGCGGTTCTTCGAAATTCACGAAGACATTGAGCTGATCCTGCAGAATGCGCGCGGCATAAGCGACAGCGTCTTCCGGCGTGATCGAACCATTGGTTTCAATGTTCATCGTCAGCTTGTCGTAATCGAGCACCTGACCTTCGCGGGTGTTTTCGACACGGTAAGCAACCTTCTTGACCGGCGAATAGAGGCTGTCGACCGGGATCAAGCCGATCGGCGCATCTTCAGCGCGGTTCTGTTCGGCAGGCACATAGCCCTTGCCGGTATTGACCGTGAATTCCATGCGGATTTCTGCGCCCTCGTCGAGGTTGCAGATCACGAGGTTCGGGTTGAGCACAACCACGTCACCCGACACGCCGATATCACCGGCGAGCACAGCGCCCGGGCCCTGCTTCTTGAGCACCATGCGCTTCGGGCCTTCGCCCTGCATGCGAATGGCAATGTCCTTGATGTTGAGAACGATGTCGGTGACATCTTCACGCACGCCGGGGATCGACGAGAATTCGTGGAGAACGCCATCGATCTGCACGGAGGTGATCGCAGCACCCTGCAGCGACGACAACAGAATGCGACGCAGCGCATTGCCGAGTGTCAGACCAAAGCCGCGCTCGAGCGGTTCAGCAACAACTGTTGCGAGACGCTTGGCGTCGTCGCCAGCGATGACTTCGAGCTTGTTCGGCTTGATGAGTTCTTGCCAGTTCTTCTGGATCACGTG
>CAWUNF010000276.1:0-3050 GCA_963923195.1 uncultured Hyphomicrobiales bacterium
TCTGGTCTCGTGGGCTCGGAGATGTGTATAAGAGACAGATATCAGCCATGCGAATGAACATGGCGCCAAGATTATGATCAACCGCCGCGCTCTGAGTGAGATCTTGAACTTCATCTGTGATCAGCGAACCTGTAAGTACAATCCGCGTCAATGAACCATCAATATCCCAACCCGACACAAGCTTATCGCGATTGATGCGAGCAAGATGGATAACTTCTGGAAAATATTTCCCCGGATCGCCATGAACATCAGCGTGGTCGTGAATATGGATGATGCCGCGTGAAATGGCATCAAAATCATCAAGCCGTTTGAAATCATATGGTGTGACGAGAATAAGGCCGAGTTCTGGCACAAGCGTCGGCGAAGAAGTCTGCTCCATATACCAGCGATTGATCTCATTTGAATCAACGCGGATAACGCGCTCAATGGGCGTCTCGACGATAATATAGCCCTTCTTCTTATGCGAATGCGTATGAGCATGGCCCTCAGCGCCATGCGCATCATCAGCCTCATGCGAATGATCATCATCATCTTCATCTGCAAGATCATTGCGATCAACGACCAGACGAAATTGCTTTTTATTTTGCAGGCGCAAATAGGCGTCACCCATTTGCGCTTTTGATCCCACCAGAACCAAAACCGCCGCATTGCCAGAGGGGCGAATATCAGGCGGCAACATGGACGGATCGGTTGGCGACAAGAACGACACCCAGGGCGATCGAATTTGCTCGCCATCAATCTCGGGCTTGGTCGTATAGGGCAAAATGGTACGCAAAAAATAGAGGCGTTGTGTTTGTGTGACGCCTTCAACTTTCGCAATCGTCTCGGCTAATTTTGCTGATAGGCCGATTTCGGCTGTCTGATAGACAGAAATATCCCAAGGCACACGCGCGATTTGATCAGCAACATAGCGCTGCATAGCGTGACGCGATGTTACTGTAATGGCCGCAAGCAAAAAGACGATAAGGCCTGTCACCAAAGCAAAGACAGCGAAAGGACGACGACCCAGAACTGAATGAAGAAGGCGCGCGGGCGACATATTAGGACACACGCTCAATCACGCCATCGCGCATGTAACAGACGCGTGGGAAGATTTCGACGACTTTCGGATCATGCGAGGCGACAATCACCGTCTTGTTTTTCTGCGCGGCAAGATCAATCAAAATATTGGTGATGATTTTCGCATTATTACTATCGAGATTGCCTGTTGGCTCATCCGCCAAAATGATGGGGGGATCATTGACGAGTGCTAAACAGACCGCCACGCGCTGCTGCTCACCACCTGATAATTCTTCTGGTCGCTTAAAGCCTTTGGCTTTTAATCCCACACTTTCGAGCAGATTTTCAGCACGGCGCTTGCGCTCATCTTCCGGCAAACCTGCCATCAACATGGGCAGTTCAAGATTTTCGAATGCCGACAGGCTGGGAATCAGGTTAAAAAATTGGAAGACAAAGCCAATTTTATGCAGGCGATAATCTTCCAACTGACGCTCATTCATCGCCCCCACATTCACGCCACCTGCAAAGACACCACCTTTGGTTGGGCGATCCATGCCCCCCAACAGATTCAAAATGGTGGATTTGCCGCAACCTGATGGGCCCATCAGCGCAACAGCTTCTCCGGGGCTGACGCTCCATGAGAGATTTTCAAGTGCCGTGACACGCTGCGCGGCCGTTTCATAATATTTTGAAACATTCTCCAGTCGAACGCTGGCTTGTTGTTCTTGTGTCATGCCACTCATTCCATCAAGGCTTGAAATATTCATACGTGCCGCCGTTAATCTTATTGGCCCATTGCGTCCAATAAGCGCCGGGGTTGCGCGCATAATCTTCATATTTGCCAGGCGTATTCACGCCAGGAATTGCCGGAATATAATCACGCCGCAAAATAACATCAGGATTGCCATAACGAGAGGCCAGCGCACGCACGCCGACATCACTCAAAGCCGACAACGCGCCATGCTCAACCAATGTCGCCCATTGGTCGAGATCACGCAGACGCAATTGATAGGTCGGTAAAAGATTATGCTGATGCATGGAATGGCCGCGCGGCACATTATGTTTCACCGCAAATTCATTGGTCTCTTTTGACCATTCACGCGTGTCATTTGGGCCTTGCGCAGCCTCAGCGCCAAAGGCCCAATGGATGACACCCGCCGCATTGCGTTCTGACAAATTATTACCTTCGAGCACTTCGCCCGGATGTTTGAAATATTTGGGATTGGTGCCCATGCCAGCTTCAAACAACCACCAATAACCAGGCTTTGGCGCATAGGGCCATTGCAGATCTTGCGTGCCGGGATAAGACTGAAACAGTTTCAATCCCTCGCCATAAAGACCGCCACCCTTAATCTCCGCCACTTTGCCGCCGCGAATTTTCACTTCAATGCGCGGATAGGTCGCCGCATGGCTTGAGGTTGATGCGACAACGCCATTCACTTCAGGAAGAATGAGCGGCTGATAATTATCAATCACTGCCGGAAATTCGACGAGTGAATAAGGAAAGCGCCCAGTTGCTTGCGCCGGAAACATATAAAGATGGCCTTGGTTATAAATGCCTGCGGCCCAGCTCTTTGCCTCCTTCTCAGAGACATCATAGCCAAAGGCTGTGCCTTCAGGATCGGTGACTTCTGCACGATCAGCGAAACCAATCGGCTCAATCGTTTTGGTTTCAATCATTCGCCAGACGTCGGAGGGGAAATCTGGTACTTGGCTCATCAGATCATAAAGATCGAGATAGGTGTAATTCCCGAGCAGCTTTTCACCATGATGACGCACGAATTTGCGCGTATTGGTGCGCCCGCCTGAGCGCCAAACAATCCAATCAATTTCTGGATGTTTGTCGAGCCATGCCACCAAACGATCCGGCACTTCTTTCACATATTCTTTGGCAAGCTTGGCATAATGCGCATTATCATATTTGGGCGCGGGCCATGTGGCTTCATAAAGCTCGCGATCTTGCGCGCGAATCCACTCACGCCCCTTATCGGGATCAGGCATAATGCCCGTATAATTGAAAAAATATTCGAGTTCGCGCTGACCATCGCCAA
>CAWUNF010000277.1:0-3045 GCA_963923195.1 uncultured Hyphomicrobiales bacterium
CCGCAACCGAATCTTCCATATCCATAATGGTCGACAGGGCGGATTCGAGCACGACGTCAGCAACGCCTGCCTTGTCATCCTTGCCGATGACATGCGCGCGGTTGATATGGATCTCAGCGTGAATGCCATTGTTCTTGAGCAGAATGACGGTCGGCGCATCGGGTGAACCCTGCCAGCCAGCGAGCTTGGAGGGATCTTTCAGCGCAGGCACAAGCGCGCCGTCTTTAATCGCATAGCCCGTCACATCAGCATGGGAGCCAGAGGCGAGCGGCGCCATCTTATCAAGTGCGGCTTTGGCGGTCGCAATAACCTTGTCGCCGCGTGCCTTGTCATAGCCTTTGCCCGGCGCTTCTGAGACGACCGCATCCGTGCCGTAAAGCGCATCATAGAGCGAACCCCAACGCGCATTGGCCGCATTCAACGCATAGCGTGCGTTGGAGACAGGCACGACGAGCTGCGGGCCAGCCATATTGGCGATTTCAGCATCGACATTCTGCGTCAGAATCGAAAAGGCGGCAGGCGCCGCGCGCAAATAGCCAATCTCTTGCAGGAAGGCCTTATAGGCAGCCGCATCATGCTTCTGGCCTTTGCGCGCCTTGTGCCATGCATCAATCTTGGCTTGCAGATCATCGCGATGGGCGAGCAGGGCTTTATTCTTCGGCGCGAGATCGCGCACGAGGCCAGCCAGACCATCGAAAAAAGCTTGTTCGGTCACGCCTGTTCCGGGCAGGGCTTCTTTCACGAGGAAAGCATACAGGGCGGCATCGACGGCAAGACCAGATTTTTCAATGCGCGACATTTGGTGTGTCCTTTGGAAGATCGGCGGGGCTTAGCCTTGGGAGGCCACCCTCATGAGACTGACATGCACGGACCCGGCGGGGTGATCAAGCGGGGCGCGACTATCGTCGGGCAGGTTCTTCGCAGATTCTGGGATTTTGGACGCGGTTTCGCACTAAAAAGCGCGTGCGGACCTTCATTTTATGAATTTTTGGGGGAAAAGCAGGCTTGAGCGGGTCTTTTGGCGTCCGGCGGCTGTCTGTCGCAGGCCTGAAAAAAAGCCCGGCCGGAGCCGGGCTTTTTCCTTTTCTTTTTAAGTGGCGCGATGGCCTGTTGTTGCAGCCCCGCGTTCTTCGCCGGGCGTGACATGCACGTCGATCAGCACGACACCACCTTTGGCTAAAATTTCCGCACCACGTTTCATTGCGGGCCCAAGGTCAGCCGGATTGGTGATTGGCCCAATGCCCACAGCGCCTTGCGCTTCGGCAAATTTCGCCAGATCAACATCAGGATCAGAAATGCGTTGACCAATCCAACGATTTTCAAGCGGACGGTTGCGGCGTTTCGCAACTGTTTCCTGATGCAGCTCATCATTGAAATAAGAACGATTATTATTGATGACGAGCATCAGCGGAATTTGATGGCGCACGGCTGACCAGATCGCATGGCCGCCCATCAAAAAATCACCATCGCCTAAAACGCCGACAGTCTTGCGGCCCTTGTCATGCATGGCGAGCGCAATGCCGATGGAAATGGATGGCATGCCGCCAATGCCACCGCCACCGTCCTTACCCATGTAAGCCTGCGGTGAATGAGCGGGCCAAACATCCATCGGGAATTTGCGGCACACTCCCGTGAGCGTCACTTCATCTTGATGGGGGAAGGCTTCGCGAAGTGCCAGCGCCAATTGATCGACATTGATGCGGGTTTCATCCCGTGTCGGGATTTTGCGGATTTCATCATGCCAGCATTTTGTTTTGCCCGGACCAAGTTCTGCGACGAGATCAGCAATCACCGCATCTGGTGAGGCAGCCATGAAAATATCAAGCTCGGGAAGCGCGAGATAATTGGCATGGGCGCCATTGTGCAAATGCTGATCGAGCGAGACGTGAATGGCTTTGGCCTTCAGCTTCTCGCCCTTGATGCGCAGGGCGCTGTCGAGATCGACCCAATCGAAAGCCAAGATCACATCGGCCGCGCGCAACATATCGCGCACATATTCGGCGGAACGTCCCACTTGTTCGAGGGGCGCAACGACATGACAGGGATGATCGGTTGGGAAGGATGAACGGTTCTTCAAATCGGTGAAGACCACCGCACCAAGGCGTTCCGCCAGAGCAATGCGGTTGTTCCAGCCTTCTTGCGTCCAATCGGTCTTGCCGATGAGCAGGATCGGCTTTTTCGCGCCTTTGAGAAGTTGCGCGGTCTTTTCAAGATCAGCTTTGGCCGCGCGGGCGGGGGCAGGCGGTTGCAGGCGTGCGAGGTCAGGAAAGTCCGGCGCTTTTTCGAGGGCTGATTCCTGCAGTCCTGCATCCAAGCAAATATAGACGGGTGCTTTGGGTTCAGAACGCGTCATGATGTTGGCGCGCGCCATTGCCTCGACCAAGGCCTCGGCAGAGGAGGGCTGATTATCCCATTTCACAAAGTCGCGGATCATGCCGCCTTGGTCAGCAGACGTGTGGATCCAATCAATCCACGGGCGGCGCTGGCTGGCATCGACGGGGCCGGTGGCGCCCAAAACGAACATGGGGGCGCGATCACACCAGGCATTATATAGGCCCATCATGCCGTGCAGCAGGCCCACATTGGAATGGAGCACGCAGGCCATCGGTTCGCCCGTCGCCTTGGCATAGCCGTGGGCAATGCCGACCGCATGGTCCTCATGCAGGCAGAGCACCATAGAAGGCGTCACATTGCCCAGATGATTGACGATGGAATCATGCAAGCCCCGATAGCTGGCGCCCGGGTTCAGGCTCACATATTTAAAGCCGAAACGGCGCAGCATTTGGGCGGCCACATCGCTGCCAAAGCCCACTTTTTCGTCAATTTTTCCCTCTGGGCGGTCAGCGCGCATGGTGTTTCTCCCTGTGTTTCTTTTTGTTTGGCCCCTTGGGGCCGTTTTCTGATGCCGGATTTGGGGGCTGCTGCACGGCAAAGTCAACTTGACCTGCGGGCTTGCGGGGGCCCTGATCTCTCTTTAGGAACAAGGCAGGAGACCCGGGATCACCGGGCATGAGGGAGAGGCAAGCGACTATGGGACAGTTCGGT
>CAWUNF010000278.1:0-3041 GCA_963923195.1 uncultured Hyphomicrobiales bacterium
TCGTCGGCAGCGTCAGATGTGTATAAGAGACAGTTATTATATTGGCCGTTCAGTTTTTCTGGCGTGATTTCGCGCTCAATTTTGAAAGCCTCATTGCGGCGCGCCGGATAAAGGCTGGCGGAAGGATCGGCTTCTTCGGTTGCGGCGCGGGCAGCAATGGAAGGAAGTGCGCTTGTGGCGATGGCGCCAGCGCCTGCGCCAAGCAGCGCGCGGCGGTTGAGAAACAGGGCTTCGGGCGTGGCGTGGCGCTCGGCAATTTCCCAGCCCTTGCGGCGAAAATAATGCATGGCGGTCTCCTCCCTCTTAACTAGCGCCCATGATCGCCTGCTTTGTGACGAAAACAAGTCACGATTCAACAAGTCACATTTCAGTTGAGCTAGGCCTTGCTTTGCTGATGCCCGCTCGGTGAAAATGCCGGAAAAGGAATCTGCTCATGACCAAAGCCTTGATCGGCATTATCGGCGGCTCAGGCATTTACGATCTGCCCGGCTTGCAGGATTTGCGCGAAGAGAAAATAGCCACCCCGTGGGGCGAGCCGTCTGACGCTTTGCGTTTTGGCCGGATCGGTGGCACGGACGCTGTTTTTCTGCCGCGTCACGGGCGTGGCCATCGCCTCTCGCCCTCTGGCATTAATTACCGGGCCAATATTGATGCGCTGAAGCGCGTCGGCGTAACGGATCTTGTTTCGGTCTCGGCTTGCGGTTCTTTTCGCGAAGAATTAGCGCCCGGCACCTTTGTGCTGGTCGATCAATTCATCGACCGCACGCAAGGGCGCGCGTCATCTTTCTTTGGCAATGGCTGCGTGGCGCATGTGTCGATGGCCCATCCGGTTG
The DNA here is from genome assembly GCA_963923195.1 of uncultured Hyphomicrobiales bacterium. Taxonomy (GTDB): domain Bacteria; phylum Pseudomonadota; class Alphaproteobacteria; order Rhizobiales; family Beijerinckiaceae; genus Terripilifer. The sequence continues at coordinate 834 of CAWUNF010000278.1, forward strand.
CGCCAAAATTGCAAGATCGTATTGAGCAAGCTGCGGCGCGTGAGGGGATTGGTGTGGTGCGCGGCGGCACTTATGTCTGCATGGAAGGCCCACAATTTTCATCGCTCGCGGAATCTCTCGCTTATAAGGCGATGGGTTGCAGCGTGATTGGTATGACGGCCATGCCAGAAGCCAAGCTCGCACGCGAGGCCGAAATTTCTTATGCGACTGTTGCAATGGTGACGGATTTTGATTGCTGGCATCCTGATCATGATGAGGTGGATGTCGCAGCCGTGATTAAAGTCGTCCATGAAAATGCAGCCAAGGCCGGCAGGCTTTTGTCGCGTTTAATCACGGATTTTCCCAAAGAACATGAGATCTGCCCCGTGGGTTCAGATCGCGCGCTGGAGAATGCGATCATGACCGCGCCCAATGCGCGCGATCCCGAATTGCTCAAAAAACTCGATGCCATACTGGCGCGCATCAATGCGCGTTGAAGGACGAAAAAGACATGACGATTGAACAAGATTTGCGCAACGCCATCCGCACCATTCCCGATTATCCAAAACCCGGCATTATGTTTCGTGACATTACAACGCTGCTTGGCAATCCGCGCGCTTTTCGTCGTGCGATTGATGAATTGGTGCAGCCTTGGTCTGGCACCAAAATGGATAAGGTTGCGGGCATGGAAGCGCGTGGCTTTATTTTAGGCGGCGCTGTGGCGCATCAATTGTCAGCGGGTTTTGTGCCGATCCGTAAAAAAGGCAAGCTGCCGCACACAACCGTGTCGATTGCCTATTCGCTGGAATATGGCGTCGATGAAATGGAAATGCATACCGATGCCGTTGTGAAAGGCGAGCGCGTGATCCTCGTCGATGATCTCATTGCAACAGGGGGCACGGCGGAAGGTGCTGTGAAACTGTTGCAGAAAATGGGTGCGGAAGTCGTCGCCGCCTGTTTCGTCATTGACCTGCCAGAGCTTGGCGGGGCGGCGAAGATTGAAAAGCTTGGCGTGCCTGTGCGCACGCTGGTGAAGTTTGATGGGCATTGATGGGGCCGTCATTGCGAGGAGCCGTAGGCGACGCGGCAATCCAGAAATGCCGCGTTTCATGTTTTCTAGATTGCTTCGCTTCGCTCGCAATGACGTGACGGGGCAGGTCACGTCACTTTCCAAAAACTCACGCTTTCAAATTCAAAGACAGCGGCGCCATGTTGGTTGACCCCACTGTTTTTGGCTTTCACCAAAGCCCAGCCGGGGCGTGACGTCATGCGCTTTTCCGTGGCGCGCGTGTCATAGGTGATTGTGTCGCCTGCGTAGACGGGCTTTAGCCAACGCAGGTTTGTAAATCCGGGCGAGGGGCCTGATTGCACAGCCGTGCCGCTGCGCTTCACCGTGTCGACGAAGAGCCGCATCCAACAAGCAGCAGTGTGCCAACCCGAAGCCGCCAGAGCGCCAAACGGACCGCTAGCTGCTGCTTCATGATCCAGATGAAAATCTTGCGGATCATAGAGGCGCGCAAAATCAATCACGCTTTGTTCGGTAAAGCTCATGCTGCCAAGCACGATGCGTTGGCCAATTTGCATTTCATGATAAGGCGGAATGATGCCTGCATCATCAAAGGGCAGAAAGGGTGTCGCGCTTTCACGCTTGACATGCGGATGCGCTTGGCGAGTGCCACCACGTCGCCCGATCATAATGGCATTTTCTTGCACCATGACACTTGCGCCCGTTTCGTCGCGTAAGGTCAGGCGAAATTGCACAATGCCAATGGAGGGGCGTGATTGCGAGACGCGTGCGCCAATCACTTCCGCTTGCATCGACAAAATCATGCCGGGTCGCACGGGCTTCAGCCATTTGACGTCATCAATGCCGGGCGCGCCGCGTCCATCCGTGATATTGAGAAAGCCATCACAGATGAGGCGCATGCCAATCGCGCATGTGTGCCAGCCTGATGCCGCAAGTCCGCCCAGCAGTGAGCGCGAGGCTGCGGCTTCATCCAGATGAAAAGGCTGCGGATCAAAGGCGCTCGCAAAGGCGATCACCTCATCCTTGGTCACAGGATAATGGCCGAATTCGAGACGCGCTCCCAGGGGGAAGTCTTCGAAAAAGAGTTGCTTTTCCGCACTCATGCGATCGCCATTTTAAATGGCGGCGATCATGCCCTCAATTCGCGAAGCGGAAGTGAAGGCAGTCGCCGTCCTGCACCACATATTCTTTGCCTTCGAGCC
>CAWUNF010000279.1:0-3038 GCA_963923195.1 uncultured Hyphomicrobiales bacterium
ATTGCGAGCGACAGCGAAGCAATCCAGACTTGATTTGCCGGCTCACGCGGTCTGCGCTAGGCTCTCGTCACTTTTTTTTCTTTTTGAGATTGTCGTGACCATTGACCCATTGCTTGAGGCCAGTGCGGCCATTCAGATTCATGTCGCCTTTATCGCGCTCGCTTTGATTGCGACGCCCGTGCAGCTTTCCTTAAAGCGCGGCAGTTTGGTGCATAAGCGGGTTGGGCGCATCTGGATGGGCGCAATGGCGGGAGCTGCACTGGCGTCTTTTTTCATCGTGACGCGTCATCCGGTGATCGGCCCATTTGGCCTTTTGCACATTCTGTCCGTGACGACGCTGGCGTCTATCGCTTGTGCCCTGTGGGCCGCGCGGCGCAATTATGTGATCGCCCATGCTGTGACGCTTCTCTGCCTTGTTGCTTTCGCGCTGATTGGCTCAGGGCTTTTTACATTCCTGCCAGGCCGCATCATGGCGCGCATGTTTTTTTCAGATTAGACAATAAGATCGACCTGTACCATAAGGCCAGCTTCAGCGTTCAAGGGTGGCAATTGTGCTCTTCCCACATGGCGCTGGGACTGTGGATGTATGATCCGTTTCCTTCCCCTGCTCCTGATCTTTTGTTTGGCGGCTCTTTTGTGGTCGAGCGGATGGGCGCAAAATATTTCGCTCGCGCGTCTCATGGAGGCGCGCGATCTTTTGCAGGGCTTTGTTGCTGAGCGCCCTCTGCTCACCATTTCCGCTTTTATCGGCACTTATGTGGCAATGGTGGCGATGGCTTTTCCCGTCTCGCCTTTGCTCACGCTCACATCAGGCTTTCTCTTTGGCCCGCTTTTGGGCGCAGCCTTGTCCGTCACAGGCTCGACCTTTGGTGGCGCGCTTTTATTTTTGGCAGCGCGCACGGGTTTTGCGCCGCTTTTGCAGGCGCGTTTGGGGCCACGTCTGCAAGCCTTTGCCCAAGGTTTTCGAGAGGATGCCAGCGCTTATATGCTGTTCCTCCGTGTTGCTATTCTTTTCCCATCTTGGTTTGTGAATATTGGCGCGGGCTTCATGGGTATTCCTTTGCGCTTATTTCTTTGGACGACGGCTCTGGGCATTTTGCCCGTCACTTTGGCTTTTGCCTTTGTGGGGTCGGGGCTTGAAAAGGCGCTGGCGGGTGAATTGGCAGCTTGGCGCGCCTGTGTGGCGACGGGAAATGGGTCGTGTGGTTTAGAAATCCATCCGCTGGCTTTGCTACAGCCTGAATTCATCTTCGCGCTGGTTGTATTGGCGGGGCTTGCTTTGGTCTCAATTATTTTGCGCCGCCGTTGGCGCCTGCAAAGCTGATCCTTTGCCATTGCAAAGCCGTATCAACTCCGAACATTTGGGCAAATGCCTGTTATCGGCACCCAATCTGGGGTAGTTTATTGTGATGCGTGACGAGAGACGCGATCCTTTGGCCGAAAGGCTTGATCCTGCAGTGAGGCCGCGTCTGGGCTTGGCTGGGCGCGTGCTTTTGCTCGTCATTGGCTTTGTTATGCTCGCTGAAATTGCGGTCTATGTGCCAGCCATTGCGCTCTTCCGCGAAAATTGGCTGCGTGATCGTTTGAGCGCGGCCTCAACCGCTGTTCTCTTGCTTGATGCAACAGCGGCGCAAGTGCCCGATCGTTTGATTGATGATGCGCTTTTGGCCGTGCGTGCGCGCACGATTGTTTTGAAAATGTCAGACAGTCGTCGCTTGTTGGCCGCAGGCGATGCGCCTGCGCGCATTGATGTGCGCTATGATATGCGCAATGCCGGTTTCTTTGAGGCTGTGGCTTCTGCCTTTGGTACATTGACGACACGGCGCAATCGCACTTTGGCGGTCATGGGCCCAGCCCCGCTTGGTGGCGAATATATTGAAATCACCATGTCAGAAGCGCCTTTGCGCCAAGCCATGTTGATTCACTCGCGCAATCTTCTGGCGCTGTCTTTGATCATTTCATTGATTGTGGCGAGCCTCGCAGCTTTGTCGATTAACGGGCTTGTGCTGCGCCCAATGCGGCGCCTCACCTCGAGCATTATTTCTTTTGGTGCAGCGCCTGAAGATACATCGCGCATCATTCGCCCCTCCGGTTTGGGCCATGAAATTGGCCGCGCGGAACAGGCGCTTGCCGATATGCAGCGCGCCTTGTTGCGCGAATTGTCGGAGAAGAAAAATCTGGCAGCCCTTGGTTTGGCTGTGGCGAAAGTCAGCCATGATTTGCGCAATATGCTGGCCTCCGCGCAATTGCTTTCGGATCGTTTCATTGAATCCTCCGATCCGATTGCCAAGCGCCTGGCGCCCAAACTCATCGCCACGCTCGATCGCGCCATTGCTTTCTGCCAATCGACTTTGACCTATGGCCGCGCGGTGGAGCGCGCGCCCAATATGCGACCGATGGGCTTGCGCGGCGTCATTCGTGAAGCCTCTGAAGTTCTGATGCCGGATGGTGTGAGCCGCGTCACCATTCGCAATGAAGTGCAAAAGGGTCTGCGCGTCCAAGCCGATCCGGAACATATGTTCCGCGTCTTCCTCAATCTTCTGCGCAATGCCAATGAGGCTTTGGAGACGGCAGGCCCGCAACCGGGACGGGCGGCTGAAATCATCATTACGGCTGTTGTGCGCAATGGCGTTGTGGTGGTGGAAGTGGCCGATACAGGGCCCGGCGTGCCGCTGGCCGCTCAGAAGCGCCTGTTTGAGCCCTTCAAGGCCTCCTCGCGCCCGGGCGGAACGGGGCTCGGTCTGGCCATTGCGGCCGATCTTGTGCGGGCCCACGGCGGCACGATTGCGCTGGTGCCCTCAGATGCGGGGCTTGGCGCCACATTCCGCATGACCTTGCCCGCGGCCGAGTCCGTTGATGAGGCGGCGGATGGGATCATTTCCCCAAGCGCCTGAGGAATTTGCCGCGCGAGGGCTAAAAAAGCCACGCCACCTGTTGCCATGAGGCAGAGGAGCGGCTACATGGAGCGCCCATGCCGCTTTGAGCGGCACGGAACGCGCCCGTAGCTCAGCTGGATAGAGCATCAGACTACGAATCTG
>CAWUNF010000280.1:0-3038 GCA_963923195.1 uncultured Hyphomicrobiales bacterium
CTCATCGAGGGCTTAGATGAAATCGGCATGACGATGAAGCATGAAAGTGAGATTGTCACTTTTGAGCAGAATATCCGTGCCTCCATGCCTTGGATGCAAGAAGCGCGCGACCGCCGTCTTTGATTAGAATCTAGGTGAGGCGATGTGACGGATCACGCCTCTGGGAGTGACCGTCTCGCGATTATGCTTGATGAGCATATCATCCATGCGGGCTTTGTTCCCGGGCGGCGCGCTGTCATGGCGTAAATCTAAAAGCCATGATGCAACACGCGCCAAAGATGTGCGCACGCGATAAGAGCCGCCATTCTGTGCGCGGCGGCGCAAAGCTTCATTGATGCCAAAAGCCAGCAGAAAGCCTGCCGCATAATCGAGCGGTGATGTGGCAAGAAGTTTGGGTTTTCCCGCACCATGAACCATTGCAAGGCCACTGGCTGCTTGCACTGCACTGTCGAAACCGCGTCGGCCAGAAAAAAGCGTGCCTTCATCATAGGCTGTAAGTGAGCCATGAATGAGGCCGGGTTTTTCGGCGCAGAGTATTTCAGCCGAAAGCCCCAAATGTTCTGCAACACCGGGTCGATAGGCTTGCAGAAAAACATCAGCCTTGTTGATGAGCTCAAAGAGCTGATCGCGTTGCTCAAGGATGCGCAGATCAAGCGTCACTTCTTTTTTGTCGCGATTGGCATCGAGCCGATAGCTGATGAGGTCTGGATAAAGCGGATTGTCGATCCGCGTCACATCTGCGCCTTGTTCTGCCAGCAGGCGCCCGCATGTGGGGCCAGCAAGCACGCGGGTGAAATCCACCACGCGTAGTGCCTGCGCTTTAATGGGGGCGCTGTCGCTGATTTTTTCAATCGTGACGAGGGGAAGATGATGTGTGAGATCGCGCCATTCTTCCGGCGTGAGGACAGGGGCAGAAAGGGCGTCTGCCGCGCTAAGGGCTGCATCAAGCACAGGCATTTTCCATTCCGCAATGGCTGCTTGCAGTGCCTCGCGTGTGGCTTCAGCCCGCAATAGCGCCAAAGCACGATTGCGATGATGGGGAAAATTCACATGGAGAAAAATCTGGCGGCCATCACCTGTTGCATAAAATCCAGTGAGAGGATCGCGCGGGGCTGCAACCGGCGCGCCATTCAGTAAGACATGCCGATAGCCCTCCGACATGAGTGCGGCATGATCAAGATCAAGGGTGAAGCGGCGGCTCGGATCATGCGCCAATTGGGCGGCGGCGAGTGCGACGCCCGTGAGATGGCCCGCTTGAAAGACGGATGGATAGAGATCATCCGCGCCCGTAAAAGAGACATGATCGGGCTCAAGCCCTTCAGTGCCGGTGTCGGTAAAAAGGCGCGCAAGATGCGCGCAAGCAGCCTCTGTCATTTCGTCAAATTGAGCAGGCGACGGAACAATTCCGCACAAAGGCCCAATGAGATGAGGGTCAGAATGGCAAGGGCGGCGAGGAGTTCTGGTTCAAGTGCTGGCATGTTGGCGAAAATGGCATGGGGCAGGCGAGGCGGCAAGATGGGGTGGCGAGATAGAGTGGCAAGACGGGGTGGAAAGGCAATTGCTGAGTTGCCAATTGGCTCTGCTCTTGCCAATCTGAGTCCATGAGCCGACTCCAATGAGAAGTCGGCCGAAGGGGAGGGGTGAGATGGGCCATCTCAATCGCATAATGCTGGGCCTTGCCGCCAGCACATTTGTTCTCGCGCAAGCTCAATTACAAGCGCAGGCACAGGCACCGACGCAAGCAGCGACCAAATCACCAGCGGCCAATTGGACGACGATTACTGAAGATATGCTGCGCAAACCATCGCCCAATGATTGGCTGATGTGGCGTGGCAATTATGCGAGTTGGGGTTATAGCCCGCTCACGCAGATCAATAAGAGCAATGTCAAAAATCTGCGCGTTGCTTGGACCTGGTCGATGAATTCCGGCGTGACGGAGAGCGAACCGCTCGTTCACAATGGCATTCTCTTCATCACCAATTCGGGCGATAAGATTCAAGCGCTCAATGCGGCGACCGGTGATTTGCTCTGGGAATATCGCCGCGATCTCGCCGCCCCACTCATTCAGCAGGGCGGCAATTCTCTCGCCAAGCGCAATATGGCTCTTTACGGCGACAATCTTTACATCACGACATCTGATGCCCATCTGGTCGCGCTGGATGCGCGCACGGGTAAAGTCGTCTTTGATCATGAGACAGCAGATTGGAAGAAGGGCTATCGCTATTCCAGCGGTCCCTTCATGGCCAATGGCGTGGTTGTCGCCTCGATGAGTGGCTGTAACGCTGCCCAGCCCGGCGGCTGTTTCATCACAGGTCACGACCCAAAGACCGGCGCTGAAAAATGGCGCGTGCATACGGTTGCGCAAGATGGCGATCCCAATGCCAAAACATGGAACGGCCTGCCGCTCTCTGAGCGCTTTGGTGGCTCTGCTTGGATTGCCGGCTCTTATGATCCTGAGACTGACACAATCTATCACGGTGTCGGCCAGCCCTATCCGTGGATTGCGGAAATGCGCGGCACGACGCCGAAGAAAGAGGGCTTTGACAATAGCGCGCTTTATACAGATGCCACGCTCGCCATTGATCCGAAAAGCGGCAAGATGAAATGGCATTTCCAACATTTGGAAAATGACACGCTTGATCTTGATTATGCCTATGAGCGCATTTTGGTGGATCTGCCGATTGCGGGCAAAACGCGCAAAGCTGTGGTGACAGCGGGTAAGCTCGCCATTGTGGAAGTGCTTGATCGCACCAATGGTCAATTCCTTTGGGCGAAAGAAACAGCCTTTCAGAATGTCGTAAAATCAATTGACCCTAAGACGGGCGTCAAGACGATCAATGATGCAGCCATGCCGCATATTGGCAAGACGACATTCAATTGCCCCGCAGATCCCGGTGCGCGGGGTTGGCCATCGACTGCCTATAGTCCGAAAACGCAGATGCTCTATCTGCCGATGACGGAATATTGCTCGAACACAACGCCGACACCTTTGGAGCCGGGTGAGAAATATACAGGTGGCGGTCGTGCTGTTTACGCAC
>CAWUNF010000281.1:0-3021 GCA_963923195.1 uncultured Hyphomicrobiales bacterium
GCACGCAAGACTTCAAAGCATGTCGCTTGGTGCATCGGCATGTTGCTCGCTTGCGCCTGCTTTTTGCCAGCGCCTTTCTTGAGCACAGGCCAGATTGCAATTTTTGCTGCCGTTTGTGTCGGCACAGGTCTCGCACTTGGCGCTGATCTTGTTTTGCCACCCGCCATTCAAGCCGATGTGATTGATGTTGATACAGCAAATACGGGCGAACAGCGCTCTGGCCTTTATTTCGCAGCTTGGGGCTTGGCGACCAAACTCGCACTCGCGCTGGCAGTTGGCGTGGCTTTTCCCGTGCTTGGCGCCACAGGCTTTGATCCCGCCGCAGGATTGCGCACAGAAAGCGGCCTTGCCATGCTTGGCTTTCTGTATGCGGGCCTACCAATTATTTTGAAATTGGGTGCTGCCGCTTTGATGTGGCGCTTTCCAATTGATGAGGCGATGCAAAAGCAATTGCGCGCCAAAATTGAACGCGCCTAGCGGCCTGTTGTTTTCGAGATCAATGCAAAATAGGCCGAATAGGGCAGCATGTTGATGAATTTCAACAGCCAGGCCATGCGCTTTGGAAAGGCAATTTCAAACCCGCCATTTTGAAATCCATCCAAAATGCGCTTTCCTGCCTCTTCCACCGAAATGAGGAAGGGCATGGGAAAATCATTTTTGTCGGTGAGCGGTGTTTTCACAAAACCGGGGCACACAACTTGAATCGTGATCCCGAGCCTATCGAGATCAAATTTCAACGCTTCGCACATGGCAATGAGTGCGGATTTGGATGATGAATAAGCGATGGCACGCGGCAGACCGCCATAGCCTGCAACAGACGCATTAACGGCAATTTGTCCGCGCCCGCGCGGCTTCATCACGCGCACAAGCGGCCCGATCAGATTGACCGTACCATCAAGATTGACGGCAAATGTCTTGCGGAATCCATCCCCGCCCAGATCATCATCACTATCTGGAAAATAAGTGCCGACATTGAGGAAGGCGAGCGCAATCGCGCCATATTCGCGCTCAACACGCTCCACAAGCTCACGCATAGAGGAGCGATCGGTCACATCACCGGGCAACGGAATGATCGCGCCCCGTGTTGGCTCAGCGGCAAGCTTTGCCAGCTCCTCTGCACGACGCGCAACAGCGATGACTTGAAAACCAAGCGCCGCCAATTGGCGGGCAACTTCAGCACCAATGCCTGATGAGGCGCCCGTGATCAGCGCCACACCATCTGCAGGTTTGGCGCGATAAGGGATCAGCGCTTATCTCCGAAGAGACGATCGAGCACACGACCGAAAGGACCTGTCAGATGCAAAGGCGCATCGGTGACAGCAAAGCACAAGCAATCTTCATCGAGATCAGAGACGGGCTTGTGATCAAGATCCGCATCGGCAATGGCAATATCGCCGCGGCCATAATGGCCCGTGACATCAGAAAAACCGCCCTGCAAAACAAGCGTCACTTCTGAGCCTTCATGCGTATGGGATGGCATACGCCGACCCGCCCGCACCCAGAGCAGGCTCGCATCACCGCGACCCTTTTCTTCAATGCGAAATTCCTTCACGCCCGGCAATTTGGTGCGCCAGTGAATATCATTCAGGCCTTGGCGAAGATATTGACGCAAAGGCGCCGGCAGGACATCGGAACTTTTCGCAGGTGGCGCACTCGGGGCAACGCCCGTTGCAAAAATCTGCGCCAGACGCTCATCACGACGCGACAAGGGCTCAGGCGCCATTTGGGTGATTTGATCTGCGGCCAGATCTTCCAACGCGGCCACAAAACGACGTCCCTGCGGTTTCAAAATGAGGTGAGAGGCCACAAGTGCGTGAAGGCTCGGATCCAATGAGCCCGCACCATAGGCGGCCAGAAGCGCATCGACGGCTTCCCCCCGACCCTCTGATCCAACGATCTCGCGTTTCAATTCAAGCCCCTGCCCGTTCACTGACCAGCCGCTTTGAGCGGTCTAGCCCGGCGCCTTTCGCACCTGCCTCATGCCACCAGCCCCCTCAAGCCAATGAATTCATGGGCGTTACGATACATACTACACACCAGATCACTTGACCCCAAGCCTTTCTGAGCCGACATGTGGTCAAATTCTGACCTCTGCCTCATCAATTTGGACGAGTTTTTGCCCATGACGACTGCCCCAGACGTCCTTGCCGCCATTGGCAATACGCCGCTCATCACATTGCGCCATGCCTCGGCGGTCACAGGCTGCACGATTTTCGGCAAGGCTGAATTTATGAACCCCGGCGGTTCGGTCAAAGATCGCGCGGCTCTGGCCATTGTCAAAGACGCCATCGCCAAAGGCGCCCTCCAAAAAGGCGGCACGATTGTTGAGGGCACGGCGGGCAATACGGGCATTGGCTTGGCGCTGGTTGCCAATGCTTTGGGCTTCAAAACAGTGATCGTGATCCCCGAAACGCAATCGCAGGAAAAGAAAGACATGCTGCGCCTGCAAGGCGCAGAGCTGATCGAAGTCCCGGCTGTGCCTTATGCCAATCCGAATAATTACGTCAAAGTCTCTGGCCGCTTGGCAGAGCGCTTGGCAAAAGAAAATCCCGCGGGTGCGATCTGGGCCAATCAATTCGACAATGTTGCGAACCGTCGCGGCCATTATGAAACAACAGGCCCGGAAATTTTTGCACAGACCAATGGCAAGGTGGATGGATTCACTTGCGCTGTTGGTACAGGCGGCACGCTGGCGGGCGTTGGCATGGCACTCAAAGAGCGCAATAAAAATATCAAAATTGCGATCAGCGATCCGATGGGCGCAGCTCTTTATCATTATTACGCGCATGGCACGCTAAAGGCTGAAGGCTCGTCCATTACAGAAGGCATTGGTCAGGGCCGCATCACGGCCAATCTTGAAGAGGCGCCGATTGATCTGGCCTATCAGATCACCGATGAAGAGGCGCTGCCCATTCTCTTTGATCTCGCCGAACAAGAAGGTATGCTTTTGGGTGGTTCTGCTGCGATCAATATTGCAGGTGCCATGCGTCTTGCCAAAGATATGGGGCCCGGCCACACGAT
>CAWUNF010000282.1:0-2983 GCA_963923195.1 uncultured Hyphomicrobiales bacterium
TGCAGAACGACGGAATAATCTTCATCCGACGTGCGCTTGCCGAGCTGATCCCAACCGGGGCCGACGCGGCCTTCAAAATAAGGAACCATTGCGCCCAGATGATGCGCGAGCACTTTCAGCTCAGGCAGTTTGTCCATCATGCCAGAGAAGACGAGACGCGCCATTGCCGCTGATGTTTCGTAAGGCCAACCGAAGGTCCACCAGATTTCATATTTGGACTTCGGCTCGTTCTTATAATCCGTCACATCGCCCGCAGCGCGCGACGGATGCAAGAACACCGGCTTGCCATGTTTTGCGGCCAGTTCAAACACCGGGAAATATTTGGGGTGGTCGAGCGGATCGCCATTGATGTTGGTGTGAATCTGCAAAGCATTGGCGCCCAGCTTGAAGGCGCGCTCTGCTTCCTTCCACGCATTGTCCGAATTCATCGGCAGCGAGGCCAAGAAACCGCAGAAATGATCAGGGTGCTTTTGCACGAGTTCAGCCATGCCATCATTGCCGAGCTTGGCGAATTCTTCGACCTGTGCGGGCGTGCCGAGTGATTCCAGCGGCGGCATGCCGAGCGAGATCACCTGCTTGTAGTCATGCTCCTTGCGGAACATGTCGACGCATTTCAGGCGCTCGTTAATATCGTAAATGCAAGGAATGCCGCGCATGCGCTTGCCAATATCTTTGGCAGCACCTTCCGAATTCATCATCTTGTCCCAGAGGGCCTGGGGGAAGAAATGGTTGAACGCATCAATGTAACGCATGGATTGCCTCCCGGTTCTTAGGGTGCAGGGGTAGGCGCGGGCCGAGCTTTTTTCCAATACAGAGCTTGAACAGGAGCTATAAATAGTTTTTATAGCTGTTCATGGATTTGCGTCAGTTGAGATATTTTCTGGCCGTGGCCGAGGCGGGCTCTTTCACCGCTGCTGCCAAGAGCTTGCATGTGTCCCAGCCAGCTCTGGGCTATCAGGTGAAACAGCTCGAAGAGCGTTATGGCACGGCCCTTTTGGAGCGCCATTCGCGTGGCATTCGCACCACTAAGGCGGGCGCATTGCTGGCGGATCATGCGCGCAAAATCATGGCCGAGGTCGAGGCTGCGGAAGCGGCTTTGGGTAAAATGCGCAAAGCTCCGCAACCAGTCATTTCGCTCGGCGTGACGCCAACACCTGGTCGCGCCATTGCTCCAGACTTGGTCGCGGCCTCTGCTCTGGGCGCTGGCCCGAAGATGACTTTGCGTGAGGGCCTATCGGATGAGCTGGCGAGGCTTGTGCAAATGGGCGAGTTAGATGCAGCCCTTTGTTACGATCCGCAAAATGTCGAAAAGCTCTCTCCCACGCCCCTTTATAGCGAAGATCTCTATTTGGTCGGCCCGCCGCATTTGATTGGCAAAGGGGCAGATATTGCCTTTGCCGAATTGGCGCATCTGCCGCTGGTGCTGGATGGATCGTTTCAAGCCGGTCGTCGCTTGATTGAACAGGCCGCGCGCGAAAGACAGATGAGCCTTGATTTGATCGAGGCGGAAGCGGTGACGGTGAAGCGCGAATTGCTGGTGCGCCACGGGCGTTGCTCCATCGTGCCGCTGGGCCTCTTTTATGAGGAAATTCGTGCCGGCCAATTGGCCGCGCGCCGCCTCACCGATCCGGCGGTGAGCCGCAGCCTTGTTTTGATCACGCGGGCGCAATTGCCAGCCCCGCGCCGCCGAGATCTCGAAAATGCGCTGCAGCCGCTCGTGGCCGCCCGTATTGCGGCAGGTGAATTGGCTTGGCGATTGCCAAGCCCCGACAGAGGCCCTTGAAGGCAAGCGCAATTCCCGATGCTTGAGATTGCACGGGGGCGCCAAAAGGCTTATTCGGAACCTAGTCGAAAGGCGGAGGCCAACTCCGCTCCGGCCATCGCCGTGTCGGGATGAGCATCCCGACCCACCATCTGGGAGAGAAACATGGCAGACGATTCCCGCGTGACCAAGGGTGCGGCTTCCGCCGACCTCGGCCACAATTCAGCGAATATGTCGGCAGAAGAAAAACTCGCCACGCATTACCATTCCAAGAAGGACCGCATTTTCGTGCGTTCCATTCAGGGCGAGTATAAATTGCAGGACGAGCTTGATCGGCTGCGTTCTGTGCCGCGCGTGCGCAAGGCGAAGGACATTCCCTTCGTTGACGGCCCGCAATGCTTTAGCCGCCATTATGTCGAGCCGAAGGATGGCATCACGCAGACCTTCCACTTCCATCTGGAAGAATATGCGCCGGGCGCAAGCTCGCAGCAGCATGGTCACGTGAATGAAGCGGCCTTCTACATTCTCGATGGCGAAGGCTATGAAATTCACGACGGCATCCGCTACGATTGGAAAGCGGGCGACGTTGCGATCGTGCACAATAATTGCGTGCACCAGCATTTTAATGCCTCTACCACTAAGCCGGCGCGTGCCATCGTCATCAAGACGAAGCCCATGTATCTCTTCCTCAACATGCTCTTCCAGAAGCAGGTGAAGTCCCGCTCGGTCGAACATTCCGAATTTTCGGAAGGTTTCGAAGTGCGTGAAGCAGAAGAAGATAACAACCATCCGAAGGGGGGCTATTGATATGGCATGGAGCGAAACTGGTTCTTGGCTCGATGGTCAGGCCAATGAGCGCCTCTATCAGCGTCTGCTCGACGATTCGATGGATGCGCCCTCGCGCAATTCGCGTCGCAAGAAGATCGTGCGCCCGGAAGATATGCCGTGGGAAATGTCGCGTCAGGGCCTCCTGAAGCATCTCATCAATGAGAATATGAACACGCGCATGGAAACGGTCGATGCTTATATGCAGATCATTCCGCCGGGCTCGCGCTCAGGCAAGCATCGCCATCTCGCGGAAGAATGCGTCTATGTGATCGAAGGCAAGGGCTACGATCTGCATCAGGATTCTGATTGCGAAATCGGCGATAAGTTTGAATGGGTGATCAACCCAGAAGTGAAGCGCTTTGAATGGGAATCGGGCGATGTGATTTACATCCC
>CAWUNF010000283.1:0-2978 GCA_963923195.1 uncultured Hyphomicrobiales bacterium
GGTGGCGTGTTGTGGACCTATATGGGCCCGCCGGAATTGCAACCGCCGCTACCAGAATTTGAATTTGCAACTGTGCCTGCACGCCAGAGCTATGTGTCGAAGCGTTTGCAGGAAAATAATTGGTTGCAGGCAATGGAAGGCGGACTTGATACGAGCCATTCCGCTTGGCTGCATCGCGGTGAAATGGTGAAAGATCCGCTGTTCAAAAAAGCGGGCGCCAGCAAGAAAAACATGCTCGGTGATTTTCAGGTCCGTTTCGAAATTGTCGAGACGGAAAGTGGCTTGTGGATTGCATCTCGTCGCAGAGCAGAAGGCACGGACAATGTTTATTGGCGTGTGACGCAATGGGTCCTGCCGTGCTTTACCGCTGTGCCGCCGCATGGAACAGATTCATCGATTCACGGCCATTTCTGGGTGCCGATTGATGATGAGAATTGCTGGGCTTGGAGCTATAATTATCATCCTGAACGCGCTTTAAGTGATGAAGAGCTTGGCTATATGCGCGCTGGCTATGGCGTTCATGCCAAGATGATTCCGGGCACTTATATAACGCTTGCGAATAAGTCGAATGATTATCTCATGGATCGCGAGTCGCAGAAGTCTGGCGTGAATTTCAGCGGCATTGATGGCATTGCCGTTCAAGATGCGTCCCTGCAAGAAAGCATGGGTCCTATTCAAGATCGCACAAAAGAAAATCTCGTCTCTGCGGATAATGGAATCATTATGACGCGCATTCGTTTGCGCAAAGCTGCGCTTGCACTTTTGAAGGGTGAATTGCCAGCAGGGCGCGACCCCAAAACGCAACGCGTGCGCCCAGCCGCTATTGAATTGCCGCCAGATGTTTCTTTCAAAGATGCCATTAAAGACGGGCTGACAGCATCCAAAAGCGGCAAAACCGTTTGGATTTGAGAGCGGCGCAGCATTCTTTGCAGCGCAAGCTTCATTCCTCGCTTCTGCTTCATTCAGGAAGGTAATGTATGACATCGACGGTCCGCGCCGCAGTTGCATCCGAGATAAGAAAAACAGAAATTCGCGAGTTCCCTATGCCGCATGTGGAGCCGGACAGCGGCTTGTTGCGCGTTGAGACAACGGGCGTGTGCGGAAGCGATTGGCCTTTCTATCTCACCATGCCGAAAGTCAAAGGCCCTCTGATTTTGGGCCATGAGACTGTCGGCATCGTTGAGAAATTGGGCAATGGCAAAAAGTGGGGCGTGAAAGAAGGCGACCGCGTTGCGCTGGAAGAATATATCCCCTGCGGTCAATGCCATTGGTGTTACACGGGCGATTTTCGTCTCTGCGAGCAGACCGATCTGAAATTCGGAGCTTTAAGATATGGTCTGATGCCTGTGACCAAAGAGCCCCATTTATGGGGCGGCTTTGGCCAATATCAGCATCTGCATGCCAATACGGTTTTTCATAAAATCCCATCGCATGTGCCCGCAGCTCATGCGGCTATGGCGCTGCCGCTCGGCAATGGCGTTGAATGGGCCTATTTGCAGGGTGGAACCAAGGTTGGCGATACAGTCGTGATCCAAGGGCCTGGCCAGCAGGGCTTGGCCTGTGTCATCGCGGCGAAGGAAGCGGGCGCCTCTTGCATTATTGTGACGGGTTTGGGCAATCAAACCGATACGTTTAGATTGCGTGTCGCGCGTGAATTGGGCGCGCATCATACGATCAATGTTGATGAGCAAGATCCGATCAAAGCCGTTTCGGAAATTACGAATGGTGAAATGGCGAATGTCGTCATTGATGCAGCATCGGGCGGGCCTTGGACCGTATCTTTGGCTGTTTATTTAGCGGCCAAAAAGGGTCGCGTGATCCTCTGCGGTCAGAAACAAGCGCGTGTGCCGGAATTCGACAGTGATATTTTGTCGGCGCGCTTCCTAACGGTCAAAGGGATGCGCGGCCATAGTTATCAAGCCGTCGCTTTGGCAGTTGAGATTATTTCCTCTGGCCGACACAGGCTCGATCTCATGGCCACGCATCATTTTGCCCTCGATAATCTGGATGAGGCTTTGCGCACCGTTGGTGGCGAGGGGCAGCCCAATCCCATTCACTGCACGGTCAATCCGTGGCTATGAGCTGGCGGGATTGGGAGGGAGCGATCGCGAGCGGTTGAATTGCCGCGCATTGGGCGATTTGAAGACAGCATAAAGGTGGGAAGCCCGACGCGGCCGACGGTGACGATACCAGAAAATTGTCGTTCGTTAGCTAACGATTGAGTTGACAGGTTCAAGTGCAGGATTCGATAGTCTTGCGCAAAAGGATCGGAAAGAGGGTGGGGGATGAGCCGCGACGACCGTTTGCCGTTGCCAAATTCCATTGAGAGCATTCACGAGGACTTGCCGCAAGGCTTGCTGCCGCTGGCGGTCTTTCATGATCAGCAGGTGTTCGACCTCGAGTTAGAGCGCATTTTTACGCGCACGTGGGTCTTTATCGGCCATGAAGATGAAGTCCCCAATCAAGGTGATTTCGTCAGCCGTTTTATTGGCCGGGATCCTTTTATTTTGGTGCGCGGTTCTGATGGGGAATTGCGCGTTCTTTTCAATAGCTGTCGCCATCGCGGCGCAAAGCTCTGTCGTGTTGAGCGTGGACATGCGAAGGAATTTGTCTGTCCTTTTCATGGTTGGTCTTTCACCAATACCGGCGAACTTTCTGCGGTTCCTGCGCAAAAGGAAGGCTATAAGGCGCTCAATTTCGATGATTGGGCTTTGCTGCGCGCCGCCAAAGTTTGCAATTATTCAGGTCTTATCTTCGCAACCTTGAATGAAAATGCGCCGCCTTTCGAAGATTACCTTGGCGACTTTAAATATTATCTCGACATTGAATTGAAATTATCGCCGGGCGGGATGGCTTTGCTTGGCGAGCCGCATCGCTGGGTGATTGACGCAAACTGGAAGCAAGGCGCTGAGAATTTCTGTGGTGACAGTTCCCATACGCCAACAACGCATCGCTCTGCCTTGAACGCAGGGATGGTT
>CAWUNF010000284.1:0-2951 GCA_963923195.1 uncultured Hyphomicrobiales bacterium
TACACAAGGAGTATCGTCGGCAGCGTCAGATGTGTATAAGAGACAGGTGGATGCGGTGGTGGTTGGCGCTGGCACGATTGCAGCCGATGATCCGCAATTGACCGTGCGGCGCGTGAGCGGGCGCAATCCGGCACGCGCGGTGATTGATCCGGCCGGGCGCCTGCGCGGCCCCGCCAAATGGCTCGATGATGATGGCACGCCCTGCTTTCTCATCACGCATGAAAATGCCACAAGCTTTGCTATTCCAGGTGTCGAGCAAATCCGCATTGCCGCAGATGCAAGCGGCCTGTCACCGCGCGCTATTGTGGATGCGCTTTTTGCACGTGGCTTTCGCAAAATTTTGATCGAAGGCGGCGCGAAAACCATTTCTGCTTTTCTTGACGCTGGCTGCATCGACCGATTGCATCTCCTCATCGCGCCCATCATCATTGGCTCGGGGCGCAATGGTCTGGATATGAAGCCGATTGATGATCTCACATCGGCCTTGCGTCCACACACGACCTTGCACGCTTTGGGACAGAATGAAATTTTGATTGATTGCGATTTGCGCCAAACGGCGGGAGATACCCCATGACACGTCTCGAATATTCATCCGCCTCCAAATTATTGCATTGGCTGACGGCCCTGATTCTTTTTGGCGTTTTGCCAGCAGGCTTTTTGCTGGAAGATTTACCAGAAGGGCCGATTCAAAATTTGGGCTATGATCTGCATCGCTCGTTTGGCTTTGTGATCTTGCTGCTGGCTGCTGCACGTTTGGCTGTGCGCAAAATTTATGGCACGCCGGAGGCCTATGCGGGCCTAACGCCGCTTGAGCGCCGCGTCTCCACCGCCACCCATCACTCGCTTTATATGCTTCTGATCTTGACGCCCTTGCTCGGCTGGGCGGCGACATCAGCTTTTCCTGTGAAGATTTCGATCTTTTGGGCCTTTGATCTGCCGCCACTCGCACCGCAAAGCGAGGCTTTGTCAAAAGTGCTGTTCAAAATGCATGAGATTGCCGCCATCGCGATCATTGTGCTCTTGATCGGTCATATTGGTGCAGCCCTTATGCATCGCCTGATCAAGCGCGATGGCGTGATGGAACGCATGTTGCCCGCCCGCAAAAGCTAATCAAGCTGGCACGGCAAACAGATCCATGTGACCAATCTCGCAAGTTGCGGCACTTTCGCGCGCAATCTGCCAGGCGCTGATCTCGTCAATCGGCACGCGGCCTGTTTCACGCACCGCCCGTGCTGCGCCTTGTGCGAGTTGTTTCAACAATTCGCCCTGCTGCAAAAGCCAAGGGCTTGAGCCCTGCTCCACATGAAAGCCGCGCTGGGTGAGGGCTTGCGCCAAATGGCTCGCGGCATCTGGCCCCGCCGCCACACCAAATCCCTTATTGCTTTTCTGATGCGCATGAAAAGCTGACAATATAGCCGTATCTGCTTTGTGAGGCGGCGACCATATCTCGCGGCCGTCATAAGTGAGGATGGCATAGAGCGGCAATTGATATGCGCGCAAATCATCACAAAGCCCATCCATCCATTGCGGAGAGACGAGATCAAAGAAAGCCGTGGCGGTGAGGAGATCAATGCCCTCCAAAAGCCGACCGGGATGATGCGCAAGATCGGCTTTTTGTGTTTCGACAATGATCTCGCGATCGCCTTTGCGCAGATGCAAAGCGCCCTTATCTTCACGCGCAGCATCTGCCCAAGCGCTGAGCCGCAAGCGCGCGCTGCGGAGGAGAGTCTCATCCCAATCAATGAGTTTCCATCTCTGCTGGCGCGGCAAATGGGGGGCCATTGCGCGCAAATTCGAGCCTGTGCCGCAGCCAAAATCCATGATGGTCATGGAAGTGCGACCCGCAAAATGCGCAAAGACTTTTTCCGCAATTTGCGGCGCGCGCGCCGCATGATCTGCCGGTTCGCGCAGAGCAAGCCAATCGGGGGAGAAACTCACGGGCTCACCTCTTGCAAGACATGCGCAATAATTTGCGCGGTTTCATCCCATGTCGGAAGTTTTGCACCTGCTGCAAAAGAGGCTTCTGACAATTGACGGCGCAGCGCTGGATCAGACATAGCCCGACGCAAAGCTTGCGCCAGCATGGCTCCATCACCTGCTTTCACTTGAAGCGCTGAACCTTGCGGCACAGTCTCCTTCAAAGCGCCGCCATCTGTCGTCACAATCGGCAGGCCGCGCACCAGAGCCTCACCCAAAACCATGCCATAGCCTTCATAATGCGAGGCCATGACAAAGAGATCAGCGCGATTGTAGAGCGCGTCCAATTCAGCGCTCGTCACTTCGCCGACAAAAGACACGTGATTGGGCGCGCGGGCGAGAAGCGCTTGCGCATGTTCAGGCGCGCGTGTGAGCGAACCTGCAATGGTAAGCTGCCAATCGAGATCTTGGCACGCGTCCAATGAATCGAGCAAAAGATCATAGGCTTTGCGTGGCACGACAGAGCCAACCGCGAGCAAGTGCAGGCGCGAAGCAGCGCTGCCTTGCGCACGCGGCGCCCGTGCTGTGCCGGGCAAAGCCACTGTGATGCGATGCGCATCTACGCCATAATCTGCCACCAAAATATCGCGCGTGATGGATGAGGTCACAATGACTGCCTGCGCATAAGACAAGGCTTTGCGCTCGCGTGCCGCAAAATCTTGCGCCACGTCGATTGAGAGCCCCGTCTCTAACGCGAGCGGATGATGAACCAGCGCAACAATCGGTGCGCGAATGTCTTTCACCACATTTTCCGGCAAAGCACCAAAGGCCAGACCATCCATCAGCAAGACATGACCCGGTGCAAGGCTTGCCAAAAGTTGCGCACTCGCCGCGCAGGCGGCTGCCGAAGGATATGGAAACCCCTCTGGCAGAGGCAGATGTTGCAATCCATTGATGCGCGCCAAAACTTCGCGATCATAGGCATAGCCGCCTGTAAGCGAGGCAAGATCACCGGGAATGGCAAAGACGGCTTG
>CAWUNF010000285.1:0-2950 GCA_963923195.1 uncultured Hyphomicrobiales bacterium
CTGCTTTGCGCGAACATATGCGTCTTGAATTAAAGGCGCTGCAAGACAAGCTTGGTTTCACAGCTCTCTATGTCACCCATGATCAGGGTGAGGCACTTGGTCTTGCGGAAGAGATTATTTTGATGAATGCGGGTCGCATTGATACATCTGGCCCCGCGCGTCAGGTGTTTATGTCGCATCGCACGTCTTTTGCAGCACGTTTCTTTGGTCTCAATGTCATTGAGACTGAAAAATTAGCTGATAGGCATGGTGCGCCTTTCATCGCTTTTCAGCGCGAACATGCGCATCTCTCGCGACAGACAGCGCAAGCGGAGATGGGCGATTTAATCCTGCAGGGGCGTATTGCGACGCGCTCCTTCCAAGGGCTTGTCGATGAATATGCGATAGATTTGGCGGGGGATGTGTCCATTCGTGTCTTAGATGGGCATGGGGAATTCTCGCCAGGTGATCAAGTTTATGTCAGGATCAAGTCTGGTGATCTGTTCCGGCTCAATCATTAGAAAAAAGGGGAGGCAGTCATGAGATTCATGCGTCACGCGCTCAGCGCATCTTTTGCCCTCATTCTGTCAGCCACACAGATTTTGGCGCAAGACATTCCAGCCGCCAAGGGTCTGTCTGATGCTGAGCGCGCAGAATTGATGCAAATGATTGAGGCGGCCAAAAAAGAAGGTTCGCTCAATTATTCAGACACAATCATTCAGCCAACCACCAATGATGTTTTGGTTGCGGCTTTCCGTAGCTATTATGGCCTGCCGACGTCTTATCCCGTCAATTACACTTTGCTCACCAGCGGCGCAATGATCACTCGTGTTGAGCAAGAATTGGCTGCCAATCGCATCACTTTCGATGTTGCGGCGATTGGCTCGCCCACGTGGACCTTTGAGCGCCAGAGGAGCGGCGCTTTTATGAATTATAAATCCAAGCAATATTCTTTTTATCAAGATGCCATCAAACAGGGCCTCGGCATTGATGGATATTTCGTGCTGAATGGTGGTTATGCGCAGATTCCTATCTGGAATACAGAGATTCTCGATTTTAAAGGCAAGAGCTATAAGGAAGCGCTTGCTGCTTCCGTGCCCGGCCGCTTCTCCATCGGTGATGTGGTGCAATCAGAATCGCATCTGACCACTTATGCCGGCCTCCGTCAGGTTTTGGATGTCGATTTCTTCAAAGAGATGGCGAAGAAAAAGCCAACCTTTGTGGGTCGCTCAGAGCAATCAGCGCAGCGCATTTTGACGGGCCAAGATGTTATGGCATTTGGCGGCAATCCCTCACGCGTGCACCAATCCAATCAAAAGGGCGCGAAGCTGAAAATTCTTTACCCGGAAGAAGGTTTCACCTTCTTGCCGCAGATGACATTCATTTTGGCCAAAGCGCCGCATCCGAATGCAGCCAAACTTTGGATGGATTTTATTCTGTCGGAAACGGGGCAGAAGATTTTGGCGGATAAGGAAGCTTTGATTTCCGCACGCGCAGGATTTCAATCGCCCATTCCTGATATTGCGCCCAATTTCTCGTCGCTGAAAATTATCAAAGTTGATTGGGAGAAAATGTCCGCCCAACAATTGTTGAAATATCGCGATGAATGGGTCTCCATCTTCAACCCGTGAGGACAAAGCTTTGGCACAGAAAGTCGCAATCGTCACCGGCGCATCTTATGGAGTTGGCGCAGCCATTGCGTTCGCGCTTGGGCGCGATGGCTGGCACGTTGCCTGTACGGCGACAAAAGCTGAAAATGCCAAAGAGACGGTTGCGCGTATTATAGCTGCTGGCGGTCAGGCCTCTGCTCATGCGCTGGATTTGCGTGTGCAAGATTCGATTGAGGCTTTGCTCGCTGAGGTCTCAGCCTCTCATGGTTTGGTGACGGGGCTTGTTAATAATGCCGGCGTCAATTTGCGTCGTGATGCGGTTGACGTCTCGCGCGCGGATTGGGAGAGCGTGATGCTTGCCAATCTCACCGGCACATTTTTCATGACACAGGCTGTTGGGCGCGCGCTTATTGAAGCCAAACAGGCCGGGGCAATTGTCACCATTTCCTCCAGTCATGGCCTGCTGGGCGCAGCGCAACGCTCGACCTATGGCATTTCCAAAGCGGGTCTCATTCAAATGGTGCGTATGCTCGCCGTTGAATGGGGGCCGCATAACATATGTCTTAATGCGCTTGCGCCCGGGCGCTTGCTGACGGATTCACCTTCGCGCGCGACCTCAGGTTCGGATGCGGCCTATATGGCCAATATGCTCTCCAAAATTCCGCTCGGTCGTTTTGCGGATATTGATCATATTGCAGCTCTTGCTGCGCTTTTGCTCAGTCCCAATGGGGCCTCCATCACGGGGCAAGTCATACCCGTCGATGGCGGTTTGAGTGCGCAATAGGTTTGAGCCCGCTTGTGGCGCGTGCTTATTTTGGCATTTGGATGAATTCAGCCACGGCATCGACAATGGCTTTGGGACTATTGTTCATCTCTTGAATGAGCTGTTCCATCTCCGCGCCAGAGAATGGATCCACATCCAAACCTAAGCGCGCCGCTTCTTTCAAAAAGCCCTCATCCTTCATCGTTTGTTCAAAGGCCGCGCGGATGGCTTTCACACGATCTGCAGGAACCTCTTGTGCCATGACAAAAGGGTAGGCCATTGAAAATTTGCGCGCATAAAAGCGCAGCATGTCTTTATCTTGTTCACGGGTTGCCAATTCTATCGCGGTTGGCACATCGGGCAATTGGCGCATTCTGGTGGTGCCAAATTGCACAAGCACGCGCACTTTGCCATCGCGAAACCAATCAGGCCGCGCAGATGTGAGATTGGGCAAAATGGCGCTATTGCCTTGCACTTCACCGCGCTCCGTTGCGATGAAAACATCATTCTGGCCCTCATAGCCTGTCACAATATCAAATTTCGCACCCATGAGACGCGAGAGAATGAGGGGCAGGGTGTAATTATCGCCACCCACTGC
>CAWUNF010000286.1:0-2939 GCA_963923195.1 uncultured Hyphomicrobiales bacterium
AAGAGACAGATGTTGATATGGAACCACACACCACCCTCGCCACGATGACGCATGGGCGCTGATGGCGCGCCACCTGTCGGCTCGCGACGCTCACGTGCGGGCCGCGTATCATTGCGGAAGCCCGGATCGCTCACCTCTTCAGGGGCTGGCAATTGCAGGCGATGCAGACGCACCAGAGCTGCGGCAATATCTTCAGCCGAGCGACCTTCCATCAAAGCGCGTGCGAGCGCCAGATCTTCTTCGCTTGTCTCTTCTTTAAAAATCTCATCTTGCAACAAGCGCTGCTGGTCAAGCTTGCGAATGTCCTCCGCCGATGGCGGGCCGCTCCATTCTGGCGAGAGGCCAGCATCAACTAACATGCGCTCAGCCTTGCGACGACGAGCGACCGGCACGAGCAGAACAGCAATGCCCTTGCGACCTGCACGACCTGTGCGGCCCGAGCGATGCTTCAACACTTCCGCATCATGCGGAAGATCGGCATGAATGACGAGATTGAGATTGGGCAAATCAATGCCGCGCGCAGCAACATCGGTCGCGACGCAAATGCGCGCACGCCCATCACGCAGAGCTTGCAAAGCATGGTTGCGCTCATTCTGGCTGAGTTCACCTGAGAGAGCGACCGCATTAAAGCCACGCTCCATCAAAGCCGATTGCATATGGCGCACAGCTTCGCGCGTGTTCAAAAAGATGATCGCGCATTCGGGATCATGAAAGCGCAAGAGATTAACCGCCGCATGTTCAATCTCATGTGGCAGCACGCGCACTGCGCGATAATCAATATCGGCATGTGCCTGTTCGCCGCCGCCGACATTGAGACGCATGGCGTCTTTCTGGAAATCACGCGCCAGCGAGACAATGCCCTTGGGCAGCGTCGCCGAGAAGAGAAGCGTGCGCTTGTCTTCTGGCATAGCCTTCAAAATTTCTTCGAGATCCTCGCGAAAGCCGAGGTCCAGCATTTCATCAGCTTCGTCGAGCACAACAGCGCGAATGGCTGATAGATTGAGCGCCTTGCGCTCAATATGATCGCGCAGGCGACCCGGCGTGCCGACCACAATATGCGCGCCTTGCTGCAGCATGTGTCGCTCGCGGCGCGGCTCCATGCCACCCACGCAAGAGACGATGCGGCCACGCGCATCGCCATATAGCCAGGTCAATTCGCGATGCACTTGCAAGGCGAGTTCACGCGTCGGCGCGACAATCAGCGCAAGCGGTGCGCCGGCTGCGCCAAAATATTCGGCATCCTCAAGCAGCGTTGGCGCAATGGCTAAGCCAAAGGCCACTGTCTTGCCGGAGCCTGTTTGAGCGGAAACGAGGAGATCGCGCGCTTGTGTGGTGGCATCGAGGACAGCAAGCTGGACGGGAGTCGGCTCGTGATAGTCACGCGCGGCCAAAGCACGCGCGAGGCTCGGAATGGTCGCAGGAAAGGGCAAGAAGAAACCTTAAGACGTTCAAGGCGCGATCACAGTGCGATCAGCGCGGCAGAGACGGGAACAGGCCCGTGATCTCGCCCTTCTAGGCCCCTTTGCCTGAAAAGGCCACCTGAAAAGACATTTAACGGGTTGCTTTGCGGCTTTTTCGCGCGCGCCAAAGGCCAAAAGCCTGCAAAGGCAGGACCAAAAGGAGAAGCACCAGCACCCATTGAGCCGGGCGCAAGGCCATGTCTGGATCAAAATTGGCGGCCAAAACACGAGAGGCCATCACACCCGTCTTGCCCCAATACCAAAGCGCTTCAAGTGCTGCCGTGGCAATGGCTGCGACCACAGCAATCACAAATAGGCGGCCATAACCAACAGCAGCGCGCTTTTTGGCAAAGCGCCACATCATCATGGCCATGAATAGACCACTCAACAAAACCCAATCTGACACATCGACCTTTGATTGCAGAAAAGCATGAATGAGCGCGAGCACAGTGAGCCAATAGATCGTGCGATGAAGCTTGTTCCATTTCACACCGCCAAGGCGCTTCACCCAACCATCTGTTGATGTGATGCCCAGCGCAAAAAGGCCAAGCAAAGCGACAAAGCCAATGGTCAAATAAAAGCGCAGTGCGATTTCTGAAGCGACACGCAGCATGTCGCCCTTTTGGTCATAAATATAAAGCGCAAAGTGAATGGCGAGATAGATGGAGGCCGCGACACCTACCATGCGACGGATATCAACCAAGCGCGACCAATGGGTGATGGTGCGCAAGGGCGTGATGGCAAGTGAGATGAGCAACAGATGCACGGTCCATGTGCCGGTCTGGTGCAAAGCTTCTGTGACCGGTTTTGGCGCCAGCTCGCCTTGCACCCAAGCCCAGATGATGGATAGGCCCGGCAGAAAAAGCGCGACAAAGGTCGCAAGCTTTAACGGCACGATCTGGCCTCTCATATCTGTCCACGGCGCCAATGGCTCACCCCTTGCTTGATGCAATAGAAATGGCGCGGTTTGTCCGATCATGCAAGCCAATGCTAAAAGGACTCATGGCCTTTCTGTCCCTGACCTTTGCCCCCTGCCCTGATGAGGCGCCACAAATCGGCGTCGCAGAGGCACATATTTGGCAGGTCGATTTGGATAAGCCACACAAAAATTATTTAAGCGCATCAGAACAAGAGCGCGCCCATGCCATGCGCCACCCCGAAAAGCAGGCGCATTATGTCGCAGCGCGCTCCGCTTTGCGGCTCATCCTGTCGAAATATACGCAGCTTGCGCCACAAGACCATGACATTAGTTTTGGTCCATATGGCAAGCCACAGATCAATGGGTCAGATCTTCATTT
The DNA here is from genome assembly GCA_963923195.1 of uncultured Hyphomicrobiales bacterium. Classification (GTDB taxonomy): domain Bacteria; phylum Pseudomonadota; class Alphaproteobacteria; order Rhizobiales; family Beijerinckiaceae; genus Terripilifer. The sequence continues at coordinate 2,759 of CAWUNF010000286.1, forward strand.
CAATGTCACACATGCACAAGGCAAGGCGCTGATTGGCATGGCGCGTGTGCCAGTTGGGATTGATCTCGAATTTCCGCGCGCCGTGACGCAGCTCGACAGGCTCATCGCAGATTATTTTAGCGCGGAAGAAGCGCGGGAGCTGATGGCCTTACATGATGAGGAAAAGGCCAAAGCCTTTCTC
>CAWUNF010000287.1:0-2923 GCA_963923195.1 uncultured Hyphomicrobiales bacterium
TTATCATTCATTTTGCCGCGCAATCCTTGGTGCGTGCGTCTTACAAGGATCCGCTAGAAACCTATGCCACCAATATCCTTGGAACAGCGCATGTCTTAAATGCAGCGCGGCGTGCGGCGCCTGACGTTGTGCTGATTGCGACCACGGACAAAGTCTATGCGCATGGGGAGATCACGCGGCCCTTTCGTGAAGATGATCCGCTCGGTGGTCAGGCTGATCCTTATTCAACCAGCAAAGCCTGCGCGGAAATGGTGGCAGCGCAATATGCAAAAGCGGTTGGCGACAGATGCACGGTGCTCACCGCGCGCGCGGGCAATGTGATTGGTGGTGGCGATTTTGCGGAAGATCGCATTTTGCCCGATGCCGTGCGGGCTTTTTCGCGTGGTGAAAAACTTGGCCTTCGCTATCCGCAAGCCATTCGTCCTTGGCAGCATGTGCTGGATCCACTCTTCGGCTATCTCACTTTATGCGAGCGGAGTTTTAAAAAGTCGCATGAATATTCAGGCGCCTGGAATTTTGGTCCCAGCGCTGATCATGAATGGAGCGTTGAAGAGCTGGTGCAAGGATTTGCGCGTCATTGGGCGGGCGCGCAATGGCATTGGCAGGCAGGCCTCAATCCGCCTGAAACATCTGTGCTGCGGCTCGATTCATCCAAAGCGCGCGAGCAATTGGATTGGGCTTGTCGGCTGCCGTTGGACGAAGCTTTGCGTTGGTCCGCGCAATTTTATCAAGCAATGGCGCAAGGCGCTGATGTGCGCGCGCTGATGCAAAGCCAGATTGAGGATTATCTGTCGCAATGCGCATCCTTTTGACAGGCGTCAGTGGATTTTTGGGTGCGGCGACCGCTCGTGAATTGCGCGCGCGCGGGCATCGTGTGGCGGGGATGCGCCGCCGCATGATCGGCCATGCGCCAGATGATTTTCGTTGCGATTTTCTGCTTTTGAAAGAAAAAGAAACCGCCTCTTTCATTCATGATTTTGCGCCACATGCTTTCATTCATTGTGGCTGGTCAGGCGTGCCACTCGCCGCACGTGATTATCTTTCGCAATATGCCAATGTGCAGGCCAGCATTTTGCTGGCGGATATGGCAATAGATGCGGGCGCCAAAGTCATTATCGGCATTGGCTCGCAAGCAGAATATGGATTGACGAGGGAGCCTGTGAGCGAAATATCGCCCGTTCATCCGCGCACCCATTATGGACTTGCGAAATTCGCAACGGGCCAAGCTTTTTTGCGCCTCGCATGGCAAAGCGATCGGCGTGGCATTTGGCTGCGTCTCTTTGGTCTTTACGGTCCAAATGAGACAGCCCCCTCAATGTTGCCGTGGTTGGCGCGCCAATTTGCGCAAGGGCGCGCGCCTGATCTCACCGCTTGCACGCAACTTTGGGATTATCTGCATGTGCGCGATGCCGCGCGCGCCATTGCTGATCTGTGCGAGGGCGATGCAGAGGGGCTTTTCAATCTCGCGAGTGGTGCAGCCCCGCCTTTGCGCGAGACCGTGCTTTTGTTGCGCGATCTCATGGCCCCGCAGATTGAGCCACATTTTGGCGCCGTGCCCTTTAGTCGCGAGCAGGTACATTGCTTAGCTGGTGACATTTCCCGGCTCGTTGCAGCTACCGGCTGGAAACCCCAAATTTCTCTCGAGGAGGGGCTGGCAGAACTGGCTCTTGAGGCTTTCAGCGCTGCCTCTTCCTGATATGCTCACCCCCGCAAGACGCGCGATGCGGCGCGCAAGACGATTGAGGGGGAAGAATGAGCGGGGCGCAGGTGCAAATTGAAAAAGAAGTCGTCTATGCAACGCATGACGGCGAGGTGCTCAAGGGCACTTTATATCGGCCAGCAGGCGCGGGACCATTTCCAGCCCTTGTCGCTTTGCATGGTGGTGGCTGGCGTCAGGCCTCGCCCACTGTCTATCAACATTTAGGACCGTGGCTTGCAGAGCGCGGCTATCTTGTTTTTGCACCCGTCTATCGCAGCGCCAAAGCTGGCGCGCCATCATTTCCCAAAGCGGTGCATGATGTGCGTGCCGCTGTGCAATTTGTGAAAGGTGCGGGGCTGGGGGCTGATCCCGCGCGTGTTGCTCTCATGGGCGAGAGTGCGGGCGGCCATTTGGCCGCGCTTGTGGGTCTTGCGGGTGAAGAAGCCAATTTGCGTGAAGGCCAGCCGAAGTCTGATCACAGCGCTTTGTCGACCGAGGTGAAGGCGATCATTTCCATCTATGGTGTTTTTGATCTGGTCGCGCAGTGGAAACATGATTTGTCCATGCGCCCGGCAGGACAGAATATTGTCGAGCTTTTCTTAGGCACAATTCCCTCCAAAGATCGGCGTTTGGCCTTTGATGCCTCACCACTCTCTTATGCGATTGAGCGCCTCAACAAGCCTGGCGTCTTTTTGGCTTGGGGCACGCAGGATGATGTGGTCGATTCAGCCAAACAATCTGTGCCTTTCTTGGAAGCGCTGAAAGTTGCGGGCTTTTGGGTGCGCACCGCCATTGTGGAAGGTGCGCCGCATTATTGGGCGGGCGATCCGCTGGATGAAGAGGGTTCGCATTCGGCTTTCTTTGCGCACCGTCTGTTGCGTTTCTTAAAAGCGCGTCTCTGATTTCGTTTGAGGAGTTCCTTATGGCTGTCTCACGCACGCAAGTTGGCATTATCGGCTCAGGCCCCGCAGGGCTCTTGCTGGCGCAATTGCTCGACAAGGCGGGAATCTCCAGCATCATTCTTGAGCGTAAAGATCGCGCCTATGTTGAGGGCCGCATTCGCGCTGGCGTGTTAGAGCAGGGCACGGTTGATCTTTTGAATGAAGCGGGTGTGGGCGAGCGCTGCGCGCGCGAAGGCATGGTGCATAAGGGCTGTTATATTTCGATTGAGGATGAGCGCTTCGAGATCAATTTCGAAGAGCTGACGGGCGGCAAACATGTCGT
>CAWUNF010000288.1:0-2920 GCA_963923195.1 uncultured Hyphomicrobiales bacterium
ATGCGCGCGCTCTGGAAAGACAGCGCAAGAGCGCAACAGCTTCGCCACTTCACCTGCCGCATCAGGATGACGGAACACTGGCAGACCAAAGGTTGCTTCGCTCACAAAAGCATCGCAGCGCAGAAGTTCAAACGGCGCGCAGGTTGGATCGAAAGCGCGCTTATAATCACCTGACACAACCACGCAGCCAGATGGGCTCTTCAATCTGATCTGCGCCGAGCCCAACACATGGCCTGCCGGGTGAAAGCTCACCTCAAGACCATTGAGCGTGACACGCTCGCCATAAGAGATGGCCTGCTGCTCGTCGCAAAATTGCGGGCCATAGCGCAGGCTCATGATCGCGAGTGTCTCGCGCGTAGCAAGCACCTTTCCGTGGCCAGCCCGCGCATGATCGGAATGGCCATGCGTGATCAAAGCGCGCGGCACGGGCCGCACAGGATCAATATGGACATCGGCTAGAGGGCAATAGAGCCCGACCGGCGTCAGGGTGAGGAGATCAGAAAGAGCCATGCGCCCCGATAGATAGGTCAGAAGGGGGCCGCTGCACACCAACCCCCTTGTGAAACAGCTTGTCAGTCACCGGGAAACAGGCATATATACCTATCCTACAGGAACGTGGTCATGTTCCCGGAGGTTGCCATGCTTTCCCATGCTCAGGTCTGGGGCGCGATTGACGCGCTGGCTCAAAAATATGGGATGACGCCCTCAGGGCTTGCCCGCAAGGCCGGGCTCGACGCGACAACCTTCAATAAATCCAAGCGCCAGACTGGTGATGGACGCCAGCGCTGGCCCTCAACCGAAAGCATTTCCAAAATTTTGGAAGCGACCGGCGCGGGCATGGATGAATTCATGAGCTTTTTGGCTGAGCCGCTTGAGGGCGCTAAGCGCACCATTCCGCTGATTGGCATGGCGCAAGCCGGTGTGGGCGGCTTTTTCGATGATGGTGGCTTTCCAACGGGCAGCGGTTGGGATGAGGTCGCCTTCCCCGAGCTGCCCGATCCCAATGCTTATGCGCTCGAAATTTCGGGCGATTCCATGCTGCCGCTTTATCGCGATGGCGATGTCATCATCGTCTCGCCCAATGCTTCTATGCGCCGTGGTGATCGCGTTGTGGTGAAAACAACTGATGGCGAAGTGCTGGCGAAAGAACTCAAGCGCCGCACGGAAAATGTCGTCGAGCTGAAATCGCTCAATCCGGAACATCCCGATCGCATATTGCCCTCAGACAAAGTGGCATGGATTGCGCGGATTATCTGGTCGAGCCAGTAAGACTTGCCCCAAAGCTGGATTGCCGCGTCGGCCTACGGCCTCCTCGCAATGACGGCGGAGAGGCAGCAACCTTTACCCCGTCATTGCGACCGCGAGCGCAGCACAGCGGGAAGCAATCCAGATCAGAAGCGGGCCATAGGCCCGCCACTCAAAAATCTTTTAAGCTTTCCGGCTCGCGATAAAGGCCTCGTGCTTTTCCTTCAGCGCGCCTGACAGAGCGTCCGCAATCAGAGCGCGTGTTTCCTTGATGCCATAGAGAGCCACAAAGGAACCGAAGCGCGGGCCGCGATCTTCGCCCAAGAGCACTTGATAGAGCATGTTGAACCAATCGTTCGACACGCCGGGGCGCTCGGGCGTTGCATTCTTGGCTTTCAAATCCTGATAGCGCGCAATTGGACGCGCGACATCGTAAAGACCCGTCTGAATATCCTCACCACTCGCATCCGCAGGCAGCGCAGCGAGCATAGCGTCGAGCTTGCGCAAAGCATCTTGCTCGACCTCATCTGCGAGGCGATAGGTTTTCGCCGGGCGCACAAAGTCGCGGAAATAAGTGACGGCATAGCCAACGAGCTTGTCGAGACGCGGATGCGTCTGCGGCGACACATCTGCCGCATAGCGGCGCAAAAAGCCCCACAGCACAGCCGGATCTTCGCTGTTCGCCACCGCCGCGAGGTTCAAAAGCATGGCGAAGGAGATGGCCGCACCTGCGCCCTCTTCGCCCGCACGATGCAACACTTCAGCCGCAGGTGGATGGCCTGAGTGAATATGCCAGACCGGATTGCCGAGGCGGTTCTTGATGTCTTGGCGCGGATAGCCGCCCAAAAATTGCAGATATTCATCGACCGTGCGCGGGATGACATCGAAATGCAGACGCTTGGCTTCGCGCGGCTTCTGGAACATGAAGAGCGCGAGCGATTCAGGGCTTGCATAAGTCAGCCATTCTTCAATCGTCAGGCCATTGCCCTTTGACTTTGAAATTTTCTGGCCCTTCTCATCCAAGAAGAGCTCGTAATTAAAGCCTTCCGGCGCCACGCCACCCAAAGCGCGCACAATATTCGACGAGAGCTTGACCGAGTCGATCAAGTCTTTGCCGGCCATTTCATAATCAACCTTGAGCGCATACCAGCGCATCGCCCAATCAGGCTTCCATTGCAGCTTGCAATGACCGCCCGTCACCAGCGTTTCAAACTTTTTGCCTGTATCAGGATCCGTCCACGTGATCGTGCCCTTGTCGACATTCATCGAATCCATCGGCACTTGCATGACAACACCTGTCTCGGGGTGCACCGGCAAGAAGGGCGAATAGGTCGAGGCACGTTCTGCACGAAGCGACGGCAGCATGATCGCCTGCACCTTGTCGAAGCTGCGCAGCATGTGCAGCAACGCCTCATCAAAACGACCGGAGGTGTAATATTCGGTCGACGAGGCGAATTCATATTCAAAGCCGAAGCGATCCAGGAATGACCGCAGCATGGCATTGTTGTGATGCGCGAAGCTCTCGAACTTGCCGAAGGGATCGGGAATCCGCGTCAGCGGTTTTCCCAGATGCTCGCGCAGCATGTCGCCATTCGGCACATTGTCCGGCACTTTGCGCAGGCCATCCATATCATCCGAGAATGCGAGCAGACGCGTCTTGATCTTATCTTCTGTC
>CAWUNF010000289.1:0-2916 GCA_963923195.1 uncultured Hyphomicrobiales bacterium
CGCGCGAAAAGATTGACCAGACCCGTCATTTCAAATGATCTCCGAAATCATGCGCGCCATCTGCTTTGAGTGGCAGCGGGTGCACGCTCAAAACCTCATCCATGCGCAAGCTGCGATAGAGATGGGGAAAGAGCGCGCCCCCGCGCGAGGGCTCCCATTTCAAAGCATCACCAAGGCGATCAGCCTCAATCACGGCCAGCACCAAATCGCTCATGCCCGCGAAATGTTTGGCGGCTGTTTCGCGCGCCTGTTCGGCGGTCGAGAAATGGATATAGCCATCCGCCAGATCAACCGGCGCGCCGGTAAAGGCACCCTGCGCCACGGCTTCGTCCCACAGGCTTTTCGGGGCGATTTTATAGATGAGGGTCACGGCTTGCTCCCAATGTCGGCGCGAAGCTAGCGGGGGCGCCGCAGCGGGGCAAGCTCTGGGCTTGACGCATCTGTTGATCCAGCGTTGAAAAAGCCCATGACAGTCATGTTTCGCTCTTCAGGCCATCTCTCTGCCGACCGCCGCTATGATTATGCGCGCGGGGCAGCAGCGGATGGCGATCATGCCGCGGCAGCCGACCTGCTCTTACAGACGCTCGACATTGTGCCGCAATGGGCGCCCGCTTGGTTTGCCTTGGGCGAAGCGCGCGAAAGCTTGGGTGAGCGCGCCGCTGCAGCGGAGGCTTTTGCTCAAGCGCTCAAATTTGATCCGCAAGATTCGCAAGGCGCAGGCTTACGGCTTGCGCGTTTGGGCGCGCAAGATATGCCAGCCCAACCGCCGCAGGCCTATGTGCGCGATCTCTTTGATCAATATGCGGCGCGTTTTGAAACACATCTTGTCAAAGATTTGCTCTATTGCGCGCCACAAGTCTTGCGTAACTCTATTTTGCAGGAGCGCGGAGCTGATGCACAATTTGCGCATGCGTTGGATTTAGGCTGCGGCACGGGGCTCATGGCACGTGAGATGGCATCTTACTGCACACGCATAGATGGATGCGATCTTGCACCTGCTATGGTGGCCAAAGCGCGGGCAAGCGGGCTTTATCAAAAGCTGGAAGCCGAAGATCTGATTGCCTTTCTTGCGCGCTATCAGGCGCGCACGATTGATCTCATCGTCGCTGCCGATGTCTTTGTTTATTGCGGGGATCTTGTCACCATCTTTCAAAATGTCGCGCGGGTTGCTGCGCCCAATGCGCTGTTTGCCTTCACTTTGCAGCGGGCAGATGCGGGCGATTATCGCTTAGGTGAAGATTTGCGCTACGCCCATTCGCGCGCCTATGTGGCGCGATTGGCTTCGGCGCATGGCTTTAAAGTCACGTCTTGTGAAGATGTATCCGTCCGCCAAGACCGCGGGGCGCCCGTGCCGGGGCTTTCCGTTTTATTGGTTGCGCCCTAGTTATCGGCTGTGGCCCGTCAAACCAAAACATCAGATCAGCTTTTGCCCGCGCGCTTTGCCGATTGGTTCGCTGCGCGCGGGTGGCGCGTGCGTGATCATCAGCTTGCTTTGCTCAAACATGCGCAAGCGGGTGATGATGTTTTGCTGATTGCCCCCACGGGTGCAGGCAAAACTTTGGCAGGCTTTTTGCCGTCACTGATTGAGCTCAGCGAACAAAAGAGCAATGCGGTGCAGGGGCCGGGTCTGCACACGCTTTATATCTCCCCTTTGAAAGCGCTTGCCGTTGATGTGGCGCGTAATCTTGAAATTCCAGCGGCAGAAATGAAGCTTGGCCTGCGCATTGAAACGCGCACGGGCGACACATCTGCTTCAAAGCGCCAGCGCCAGCGGCGCGATCCGCCGCAAATTCTGCTGACCACGCCTGAGCAATTGGCATTGCTGCTGGCAAGTCCTGATGCGGCGCTGCTTTTCGCATCCCTGCGTCGTATTGTGCTGGATGAATTGCACGCGCTTGTGACATCTAAGCGCGGCGATTTGCTGGCGCTGGCTTTAGCGCGTTTGCGCCAATTGGCGCCAGCCATGCGTGTTACCGGGCTTTCTGCCACAGTGCGCGAGCCGCATGAATTGCAGCGCTGGATTGTTGCGCCGCCCGCAAAAGCAGGTCTTGTCATAGCGCCGCCCGGTGCAGCCGCTGATCTGTCGATATTGGATACGCGTGAGCGTCTGCCGTGGTCAGGGCATGGCGGCACACATGCTGTACACGAAGTTTATGAGCGCATAAAAAGCGCCACAACAGCGCTGATTTTTGTGAATACGCGTGCGCAGGCGGAAGCTATCTTTCAGCAATTGTGGCGCATCAATGATGATCATCTTGCCATTGCGCTTCATCATGGCTCTTTGGATGCCAGCCAGCGACGCCGTGTAGAAGAGGCAATGGCGCAAGGCAAATTGCAGGCGGTTGTTTGCACCTCAACGCTTGATCTGGGCATTGATTGGGGCGCAGTTGATCTTGTGATTAATATGGGTGCGCCAAAAGGTGCGAGCCGCCTCACACAGCGCATTGGTCGCGCCAATCATCGCTTGGATGAACCTTCACGCGCTGTTCTGGTGCCCTCCAATCGCTTTGAAGTGTTGGAATGTGTCGCTGCACTTGAAGCCGCACGCGAAGGCGCGCAGGACACGCCCGCACCCCGTAGCGGCGCCTTGGATGTTTTGTGTCAGCATATTTTGGGCATGGCTTGTGCAGCGCCTTTCTCAGCCGATGCGCTTTATGACGAAGTGCGTTCCGCCGCGCCTTATGCCGATCTCACGCGCACCACTTTTGATGCAGCGCTCGAATTTGTGGCCACTGGCGGCTATGCGCTCAAAACCTATGATCGCTTTGCCAAGATCAAACGTAATCAGGACGGATTGTGGCGTGTTGCCAATGGTGCGATTGCGCAATCTTACCGCATGAATGTCGGCACGATTGTTGAATCAGAAATGCTCAAAGTGCGTCTTGTGCAGGGGCGCGCTTCTGCACCACGTGGCGG
>CAWUNF010000290.1:0-2914 GCA_963923195.1 uncultured Hyphomicrobiales bacterium
TCTTGACCGACTTTTTGGCTGCCTTCTTAACGTACTTCTTGACCGACTTCTTGGCTGCCTTTTTGGCTGCCTTTTTGGCGACCTTCTTCTTGCCGGCCTTTTTAGCCGCCTTTTTGCCAGCCTTCTTTTTGGCTGGAGCAGCTTTGGCTGCTTTCACTGCTTTCTTCGCTGTCTTTTTCTTCGCCGCTTTAGCCATGAACCAATCTCCTATTGTGCCGCCATGATGAGCTCAGGTTGCTCAAGGAATCCAAACTGCGCAAGTGGCTCCGGCAAAGGACCGCCATTTGCCCAATCGAGAAATTCAACTGTGTGTAGGATGGGAACACCCGCGCCCGTCGATAATTGTGTCATGCAGCCAATATTGCCAGCGGCAATGGCTTGCGGCTTGGTGCGGGCAATATTGGCGAGTTTCCGGGCCTTCAACTGCCCCGCGATCTCCGGCTGCAACATGTTGTAAGTGCCCGCAGAACCGCAACAAATATGCGCTTCCGGCACATCCTTCACAACAAAACCCATCGCCTTTAACAAGCGCTTGGGTTCATCGCGAATCTGCTGGCCATGTTGCAGCGAACAGGCGGAATGATAGGCGAGCACTTGGCCTGTCGTGCGCTGCGGCTTGAGATCCAGCGTGACAAGATATTCACTGATATCTTTCGCAAGCGCCGATATGCGCGCCGCCTTTGCCGCATAGGCAGGGTCATCACGGAACATGAAGCCATAATCTTTGACCGTCGTGCCGCAGCCAGAGGCCGTCACCAGAATCGCATCCAAGCCATTGCGGTCCGCTTCCGCGAGCCACAGATCAATATTGCGCTTGGCAAAACCATGCGCGTCATGCTCTTGGCCCATGTGATGGACGAGCGCGCCGCAGCAGCCCTCCCCCGCCACATCCACCGTTTCAATGCCATTGCGCGCCAGCAGACGCCGCGCCGCCGCATTGATCGATGGCTTGAGGACCGGCTGGGCGCAGCCTTCCAAAATGATGACGCGACCACGTTTCGCGCCCTCAAGCCGCACTTCTTGGGGAATAGCACGCGCAGGAAATTGCGTCGGTGCCAGATCAATCATGGCCGACAAGCGCTTGCCCATGACGGGCAGAGCTGCAATCAGCGGGCGCAAAGGTTTCATGAGAATGGCGCCCGCCGCCGCCAAACGGAACCGCTCGCGATGCGGCAAGATAAAGGCCAGCACAGCGCGCAAGGCGCGATCATGCAATGGGCGTCTATAGGTCTGCTCAATATAGGCGCGCGCATGGTCAACGAGGTGCATGTAATGCACGCCCGAGGGGCAGGTCGTCATGCAAGAGAGGCATGAGAGGCAGCGATCAATATGCTTCACCACTTCCGCTGTCGCAGGCTTGCCATTTTCTAACATGTCTTTGATGAGATAGATGCGCCCGCGCGGACTATCGAGCTCATCGCCTTTCAACAAATAGGTTGGGCAGGTCGCGGTGCAAAAGCCGCAATGGACGCAGGTGCGCAGGATCTTTTCAGATGCCTCCATATGCGGCTTAGCCAATTGTTCCGGCTTAAAATTGGTTTGCATGGCTCACACCCCCGCATACATGCGGCCGGGATTGAAAATCCCGTCGGGGTCAAAACTCTGCTTAATGCCAGAGGTGACTTTCATCAAAGCCGCACCCAGTGGAGCGAAAACATCTTGAGCTTTGCGGATCTCATCCGATGCGCGGATGAGCGTTGCATGACCATTGGCTTCCGCCACAGCGGCGCGAATACGCAAAGCACCTGCATCTTCCCCCGGCATGACAGCGAGCCAAACAAGCCCGCCACCCCAATCATAAAAATAGCGTGCGCCAAGGCTCTCAGAAATCGCCTTCATGCAGCGGCTTGCTTTATGTGCCGGCAGTGACAGCTTCCAAATGGCAGGACCATGCGCCTTTGCGAGCGGCTTGACTTGCGCAATGTCGCACCAGAGAGCGGCACTCTCTTCGCCCTCAACACGACGCACAGCGCCAAAAGGCGCAAGACGCGCGATCAGTTTTTGCGTGCGATAGGCGAGCGATTCCGCATCGCGTTCCAAACGCAAAAGCGTCATGGGCGCAGCGCCATCATGCCCCATCGGCAAATGCGCTGCACCACTCACCTCGAAAGGTGACGAAAGAGCAGAGCCCATTGCTGCAATGGCACGCTCATCATCCAGGCCATCGAGAATGAGGGTCGCTTGCGCTTGCGGGCGCGGCAGCAATTTGAATGTGACTTCAGTCAAGAGACCCAAAGTGCCATGCGCACCGCAAGTGAGCTTGACGAGATCAAGACCCGTGACGTTTTTCATCACGCGTCCGCCAGACTTAATCGCCTGCGCTTCGCCATTGATGAGACGCACGCCAATCAGCGCATCGCGCGCAGCACCCGTCTGAATGCGGCGGGGGCCTGAAAGATTGCAGGCGGCAATCGCGCCAATGGTTGGCTCACCAGATGAGCCATAAAGCGCGCGATAATCGGCAGGCTCAAATGGCAACATCTGCCCTTGAGCTGCAAGGGCTGCTTCCACTTCCGACAAGGGCGTGCCTGCGCGCGCCGCAATGACCAGCTCTGCTGGCTCATAAAGCGTGATGCCGGTCAGGCGACGCGTCGAGAGCACAGCATCCGTCTTGATCGGGCGACCAAGGCCTGCGCGTGTGCCACCACCTTCAATCGACAATGACCAGCGATCAAGCCGCGCTTGTTTAACGATCGCGCAAGCTTCTTGCTCGTTTTGCGGCTCCAGCCGCTCCAACACTTGGCTTGGAATTTGGCCCACGATGTCAATTCCTGCCATCAAGTGGAAAGACTTTGGCTGGATTGAGCAGCCATTGCGGATCAAACACCGCACGCACCCGCATTTGCTGGCGCAAATCCTCGTCCGTGAATTGATAGCGCATCAAATCGCGCTTCTCGATGCCAACGCCATGTTC
>CAWUNF010000291.1:0-2911 GCA_963923195.1 uncultured Hyphomicrobiales bacterium
GCGCGATCAGGTTCAGGGAGCCAACATGGCAGCGTCTGCCTCTTCTCGGTCCAAAACGCAAAAGAATGCGGGACCAGCCGAATTCACCCGTGACCAAGAACTCCATGCTTACCGCGAAATGCTGTTGATCCGGCGTTTCGAAGAAAAGGCCGGCCAAATGTATGGCATGGGCCTGATCGGCGGTTTCTGCCATCTCTATATCGGCCAAGAAGCCGTGGTGGTGGGCATGCAAATGGCGGCCAAGGAAGGCGACCAGATCATCACGGGCTATCGTGATCACGGTCATATGCTCGTTTGCGGCATGGACCCGAAGGGCGTGATGGCCGAACTCACCGGGCGTCGTGGCGGCTTGTCAAAAGGCAAGGGCGGCTCGATGCACATGTTCTCGAAAGAGAAGCATTTTTACGGCGGCCACGGCATTGTTGGCGCGCAAGTGTCGCTCGGCACTGGACTTGCCTTTGCAAATCATTATCGCGGCAATGGCAATGTTTCGATGGTCTATTTTGGCGATGGTGCAGCCAATCAGGGCCAAGTCTATGAGAGCTTCAATATGGCGGAGCTCTGGAAATTGCCGGCTGTCTATATTATCGAAAACAATCGCTATGCGATGGGCACGGCTGTGACGCGCGCCTCTGCGCAATCTGATTTTTCCAAGCGCGGCGTGTCCTTCAATATTCCCGGCGAACAAGTTGATGGCATGGATGTGCGCGCGGTGAAAGCTGCGGGTGCAAAGGCGCTCGCATGGTGTCGCGAAGGCAAAGGTCCTTACATTCTCGAAATGCAGACCTATCGCTATCGCGGTCACTCCATGTCTGACCCTGCGAAATATCGCTCTAAAGAAGAAGTGCAGAAAATGCGCGAAGAGCATGACCCGATTGAACAGGTGCGCGCGCGCTTGTTGCGGGAAAAGCTCGCGACAGAGGATGAATTGAAGGCTATTGATGCCAAAGTGCGCGCTGTCGTTGCCGAGGCTGCTGAATTTGCAACCAATGATCCCGAACCCGATCCGTCCGAATTGTGGACGGATATTTTGGTTTAAGTGGAGGGATTGAAATGGCTGTGAATGTACTCATGCCCGCTCTGTCTCCCACAATGGAACAGGGCAAACTTGCCAAATGGGTGAAGAAAGTTGGCGATACGGTGAAATCAGGCGATGTGCTCGCGGAGATTGAAACCGACAAAGCCACAATGGAAGTCGAAGCCGTCGATGAAGGCGTGCTGGCGGCCATTCTCATTCCAGACGGCACTGAAAATGTCGCGGTGAATACGCCGATTGCTGTGATTGCAGCCGATGGCGAAAGCGCTGATAGCGTTGCTGCTCCTGCTGCAGCGCCTGCATCTGCACCTGCGCCCGCACCTGTTGCAGCCAAAAGTGAAAGCGAAGCGCCCGCGGCGCCTGCTGTGATTGTGTCGGCTGCTCCCGAAGTTCCGCCAGGCACACCGATGGTCGCTATGACCGTGCGCGAAGCTTTGCGTGATGCAATGGCTGAAGAAATGCGCGCTGATGAAGATGTCTTCATCATGGGTGAAGAAGTTGCCGAATATCAAGGCGCCTATAAAATCACCCAAGGCCTGTTGCAGGAATTTGGCCCTCGTCGTGTGATTGACACGCCGATTACCGAGCATGGCTTTGCCGGCATTGGTGTTGGCGCAGCCATGACAGGCTTAAAGCCCATTGTTGAATTTATGACGTTCAATTTTGCCATGCAGGCGATTGACCAGATCATCAATTCAGCCGCCAAGACGCTTTATATGTCGGGTGGTCAGATGGGCTGTCCGATTGTGTTTCGCGGTCCGAATGGTGCGGCAGCACGCGTGGCCGCGCAGCACAGCCAAGATTATGCGGCATGGTATTCGCAAATTCCAGGATTGAAAGTTGTGGCGCCTTACACGGCGGCTGACTTTAAAGGTCTGATGAAATCGGCGATCCGTGATCCGAACCCGATCATCTTCCTTGAGAATGAAATTCTCTATGGGCAGACATTCGATGTGCCGAAGCTTGATGATTACACCGTGCCGATTGGCAAGGCGCGTATTCATCGTGCGGGCAAGGATGTGACGATCGTCTCATGGTCGATTGGCATGACTTACGCGATCAAAGCTGCCGAAGAACTCGCCAAGGAAGGGATTGAAGCGGAGATCATTGATCTGCGCACAATTCGTCCGATGGACACGGATACGATCATCGCCTCGGTTCAAAAGACGGGCCGTTGCGTGACTGTGGAAGAAGGTTGGCCGCAATCGGGCGTGGGTGCTGAAATCGCGGCGCGCGTGATGGAACGGGCTTTCGATTATTTGGATGCACCTGTTGCACGGGTCACGGGCAAGGATGTTCCCATGCCTTATGCCGCCAATCTCGAAAAGCTCGCGCTTCCGAATGTGGGTGAAGTTATCCAGGCGGCGAAAGCCGTGCTCTATCGCTAAGGGGAGCGCGGAACATGCCATTCAACATTCTCATGCCCGCGCTCTCGCCCACGATGGAAAAGGGCAATTTAGCGCGTTGGCTGAAAAAAGAAGGCGACAAGATCAAGGCGGGCGATGTGATCGCTGAGATCGAAACGGATAAGGCAACGATGGAAGTCGAAGCGGTCGATGAAGGCACGCTTGCGAAGATCCTCGTTGCTGATGGCACGCAAGATGTCGCGGTCAATACATTGATCGGCGTGATTGCGGCAGACGGCGAAGATGTAAAGGCAGCCGCAAGCGGTGGTGGTGCTCCAGCATCAGCTCCAAAGGCTGCGGCCCCTGCGGCTGCACCTGCACCTGCTGCTGCGCCGAGTGCCACACTTGCCGCTGCGGCTGCGCCTGCTGCATCGGGTGCGCGTGTCTTTGCATCTCCGCTTGCACGTCGCATTGCCAAAGATGCGCGCATTGATCTGACGCGCGTGAAGGGCACAGGTCCGCATGGTCG
>CAWUNF010000292.1:0-2902 GCA_963923195.1 uncultured Hyphomicrobiales bacterium
CGGCCGAGATCAGCGCGCATATGTTCAAGATCAGAGACGTCACTTGCTAAGCCACCTGAGCCAAATTCAGTTGGCACATCGGTGACGTCGAGCATGCGCCGCTCACCCGCAACAATGGCTGGCACACGTCCACGCCAATTTTCAACGCGCGCGCGGGCGGCTGAAAGTGTCTCGCGCACAGGCGCATCGAGCAATTCAACGCCTTTGGTCAAAACATCTTCGCGCCGTTCAGCTTCCACCGCTTGCACATAGGCGCGGTTCACCCAAGTGAGCTTGCCTTGTGTGTCGCGCAACCAAGCGGGGCCGGGTGCAGCATCCAGCATGGTGCGCAGACCATCGCGCTCAGCCACAATTTGTGCGGAGGCTTCTTTCAATTTGGTGAGTTCGAGGCGATCACCTGCCACATCGCGAATGCGCAAAAGGGCGCGGCCTGCAACAGGGCGGCCTTCGGCTTCAAGGTGGCGGCCTGATAAAGTGAGCAGCGCGAGGCGGAAGGCTTCACCACGTTGGCGCAAGCGTTCAATCGCGCGCTCTAAGCTTTGAGCGGTTTGTGGTGTGAGCCAAGCACCAAAGGCCAAAGCGCGCTGTGCGTCAAAGCCAGTGACAGTTTCCGCATCGCCTTCAATGATCGGTTCATCTGAGGCGCCGCCCCAGAGAATGGTGATCTGGCTTTCAGAACCCGCAAAAGCTTCCGCACGGTCGAGGCGGTGGCGCAAACGTTCCAATTCCGCACGCAGGCCCGCTTCGCGCAGGGCCGCGCGGCGCTTGCCCGCCATATGGATCAAAGCGCCAGCGGTGGCGGCAAGGCCAAGTGTCAGAACAGCCGAAGCGCCGAGAATTTCGGGTTGATCGATCAGGCTTGCCTGAGCGGCTGTAGCGGATGTTGGGTAGAGGGCTGGGATTGGCCAGAGCGCGCTTGCGGCGCATAAAGCCTGTCGCCAGACACGTGTCCCTTTCTCCATGCGTGCAGCCTGTCCTTCGCATATCGTCTTTTTAGGAATCGCTTTGGGGCGGCGCATGAAACATGCGCTGTCTGACGCAAGACTGACTGATTCCCGAATCAGGCCACTTTAGCCGCGCAACCTTGCCGGGACAAAGCATTTGCGCAGGAATTTGCTTGCAAAAAAGCCCCCGCTTTTGGCGGGGGCGTCTCATATTTGAGCGCTTGGCGCGGCTTAGTAGCGATAATGCTCGGGCTTATAGGGCCCTTGCGAGGGCAGGCCCAGATATTTGGCCTGTTCGCCGGTGAGCTTGGTGAGCTTCACGCCAATCTTTTCGAGATGGAGTGCGGCCACTTTTTCATCGAGATGCTTGGGCAGCGTATAGACTTTGCGCTCATATTGGCCCTGCTTCGTCCAAAGCTCGATTTGCGCAAGCGTCTGGTTGGTGAAAGAGGCCGACATGACGAAAGAGGGATGACCCGTTGCATTGCCGAGATTCACAAGGCGACCTTCCGAGAGAAGAATGACGCGCTTGCCATCAGGGAATTCGATTTCATCAACCTGCGGCTTCACATTGCTCCATTTGAAGTTGCGCAGACCAGCGACCTGAATTTCGGAATCGAAGTGACCAATGTTGCAAACAATGGCGCGATCTTTCATCGCGCGCATGTGGTCAACCGTGATGACATCGACATTGCCGGTCGCTGTGACGAAAATATCAGCGCGGGGTGCTGCATCTTCCATCGTCGTGACTTCATAGCCTTCCATTGCCGCTTGCAGAGCGCAGATCGGATCAATTTCCGACACGATCACACGGCAGCCAGCATTTTTCAGCGAAGCGGCTGAACCTTTGCCGACATCGCCAAAACCCGCAACCATAGCCACTTTTCCGGCCATCATCACATCTGTGCCGCGGCGAATGCCGTCAACCAGCGATTCTTTGCAGCCATAGAGATTGTCGAATTTCGACTTCGTGACTGAATCGTTGACGTTGATTGCAGGCCACAAAAGCGTGCCGTCTTTCTCCATATTGTAGAGACGATGCACGCCCGTCGTTGTTTCTTCCGACACGCCTTTAATGGCTGTGCCATTGCGCGTGTACCAACCAGGGTTTGCCTTCAAACGCTTCTTGATTGCGGCGAAGAGGATTTCTTCTTCTTCATTGCCCGGCTTGTCGAGGAAAGCCGTGTCGCCCTTTTCAGCGCGCATTCCAAGATGGATGAGCATGGTTGCATCGCCACCATCATCCAAAATCATATTCGGCGTGCCACCATCACCCCATTCGAAAATGCGGTGCGTGTAATCCCAATAATCTTCGAGGCTCTCGCCCTTGATGGCAAAGACCGGCGTGCCAGCCGCCGCAATAGCGGCAGCCGCATGATCTTGCGTTGAATAAATATTGCATGAAGCCCAGCGCACATCAGCACCCAGCGCCTTCAGCGTTTCAATCAACACGCCGGTCTGAATCGTCATATGCAGCGAGCCTGCAATGCGCGCGCCTTTCAGCGGCTGCGCAGGGCCATATTCGGCGCGTGTCGCCATGAGGCCGGGCATTTCCGTCTCGGCAATGTTGAGTTCTTTGCGGCCCCAATCGGCCAGCTTGATATCCGCGACGACGTAATCGTTGAAATGAGCGCTCATGATGTGCCCCGGTTTGAGATGAGCGGTCTATAGCAGGGGCGAACCCCTCCGGCAACGAGGATATAAAGAAATCTTTATATCGTGATCTGGATCCCGACTTTCGCGCTGACGTTACGTAAGTCTCTGTTTCTATTGATTCTTTAATTTTATCTTCGGTCCTAATCGCTGGTCTCGGGCCGTTTGAGACAGGTTTTTTCAAAGCATTCCTTTCTTTCTGGGGTTTTAGGCATGTCCCATCTGAAGATTCGCGGCCGCTTGATCGGCGCTTTCTCGCTTTTGATTGTTCTGCTCGCTCAGATCAGGAGCGCGATGATGCCATT
>CAWUNF010000293.1:0-2899 GCA_963923195.1 uncultured Hyphomicrobiales bacterium
GGCACGCGCACACTGGCGCGCAAACCACCGAGCGGGCTTTGCGCAAGCTGAATATCGCCACCATGCGAGCGCGCAATATCGCGCGCAATCGCCAAGCCAAGCCCTGTACCAAAACCTTCTTCCAAAGTGCGCGCTTCATCGCGCTGATAGAAGGGGCGGAACACATCTTCGCGCTCATCGGCGGGAATGCCCGGGCCATCATCATCCACATGGACGGTGAGGAAACGCGCATCACGCTCGGCTGAAATCTCAATGCGATTGCCATAGCGGCACGCATTGGACACAAGATTCGACAAGCAGCGCTTGAAAGCATCTGGACGCACAATCACGCTGGTCTCACCCGACACAATAATTTGCGCTGGATGGCCTTGGCGTTCTGCATCCGCCTTTAATTCTTCGAGAAGCGCGCCAATGTCAGTGGCTTCCGCCGCCTCGCCCGCATCGCCGCGCGCAAAGGCCAAATAGGCCTCCAACATGCGCTGCATTTCTTCGACATCTTTTTGGATCGCTTCAAATTCAGGGCCTTCACCCAGCAAAGCGAGAGACAATTTAAACCGAGTCAAAACGGTGCGCAGATCATGGCTCACGCCATTGAGCATCGCTGTGCGCTGCTCCATCGCGCGCTCAATGCGCCGCTTCATCTCCATGAAAGCATAGCCCGCTTGGCGCACTTCACGCGCGCCATGTGGACGCCATTCCGCATCACGCCCTTTGCCAAAATCTTGCGCGGCTTGCGCCAACCGCAAGATCGGGCGGATTTGATTGCGCAAAAATGCAATTGACACAGCCAGCAGCACAAGCGACGTGCCGACCATCCACACCAAGAAAATATGGGAATTGGACGCATAAGCGGCATTGCGATGCGCGAGCACGCGCATCATCGAATCTTCAAGCTGGATGCGGATTTCCACCAAGCTCGATTTGCCGATTGTATCAATCCAAAAGGGACGGCGAATTTGCGTCGAGATTTCACGCGACAGCGCCTGATCCAAAATCGAGAAGAAAGGTTTTGGCAAAGTCGGCGGCAATGGCTCGCGGCCAGAGAATTGCACATCAAGCCCCATGCGGGATGAGGCGATCTTTTGCAATTGCGCGACATTTTCCGGGCTTGGATTGGCGCGATAAAGATCAGCAATGCTCGCAATATCTTGCACCACCGCCGTGGAGAGGCGAAACGTGACGAGCTGCCAGTGACGCTCCATAAAGAAATAAGCAATGGCCGATTGCAAAATCACCATTGGTACAATGACGATCAAGAGCGAGCGCGCATAAAGCCCTTTGGGCATATAATCTGCAACATTGCGCGCGAATTGCCGCCACGCCGAGCGTGACTTTGCGAAAGAGGCGGGCAAAGAGAGGCTCATCCGCGCATCTCCTTAACGATCCAGCATCAAGCGGTAGCCAGCACCGCGCGCCGTTTGTAGATAGAGCGGATTGGCCGGATCGATCTCAATCTTGCGACGCAGACGATTGATCTGCACATCAACCGTGCGCTCATTATTCGCGCCCCCATCACCTGCCAAAGTTTCGCGCGAAACAGGATCTCCCGCTGCATTGGCGAGCAAGCGCAGCATGAAACGCTCACGATCTGTGAGACGGATCACATCCTCGCCTTGCCGCAATTCGCCACGATCCAAATGGAAGATGAAATCGCCAAAGCGCACATTCGGTACGCTGGCCACAACAGGCTCATCCGCGCGCGCAATCGTGCGGCGCAGAATCGAGGCGATGCGCAGGGACAATTCTTTCGGCTCGAACGGCTTGGCGAGATAATCATCAGCACCCACTTCAAGCCCGCGCACACGATCATCTGTTTCAGTGCGTGCCGTCAGCATGAGGATCGGCACATCCGATTCTTCACGGAACTTTTCGGCAAATTCGAGCCCCGTTTCGCCGGGCATCATCACATCCAAAATGATGAGGTCGAAAGACAGCGCGCGCAATTTAGAGCGCGCCTCTTCCGCCGTACCCGCCGGCGTCACGCGATAGCCTTGGCCTGTGAGATAGCGGGCAATCAAAGCGCGAATACGCCGGTCATCATCGACGACAAGCAGATGCGGCGCATCATCTGTCAAAGCTGGCGCAGAACTGGCGAGCGCCTCGTTCATATCTTCTCCTCGCGTGGCTTGCCCCAGACAAGCGACGTGACTTTATCCCTTTGCGCAGGGTCAATCATGGCGAGCAGAAAGTCGATAGCTGGCAGTTTGGCATCTTTGGGCAATTCGGAGAGCGCACGCTCAAAGCGACGGCTTTGCAGATCCGAGAGGTCCATTGCCAGACGCCGCCCCTTGGCGGTCGGGAAGAGGAGCCGCTGGCGGCGGTCCGTCACGCCGGGGCGCGCCTCCACATAGCCCGTGTCGAGCAGCTCCTTCAGCACACGGTTGAGGCTCTGCTTGGTAATGCCCAAAATATCGAGCAATTCGGCAATCATCAGGCCCGGCTGGCGATTGACGAAATGCAGCACCCGGTGGTGCGCACGGCCAAAGCCAATATCTTCGAGCAGGCGGTCGGCATCGCCCACAAAATCCCGATAGGCGAAAAAGAACAATTCAATCAGATCAAACATGGGCGCAGAGGCTTCCGCCTCTTTCGGGCCTTGGGCACGCGATTGCAGGGCCTGATCCATCAAACAATCCCTTTTACGTCAGCCATATTGACATATTTCAGGTTGGTGGGTAATCGTCAAGGCCCGCTCGGGGCCCTTAAAACGGGCGAAATACTCGAAAAATCAGCGAGACGTGTCCATGTCAGTTCTGCCCTTCGACCAGCGTGACGGTTTCATCTGGATGAACGGTTCTCTTGTGCCGTGGAAAGATGCCAAGCTTCACGTTCTCTCGCATGGCCTGCATTACGCCTCCTGCGTTTTTGAAGGCGAGCGCGCCTATAGCGGCAAGATTTT
>CAWUNF010000294.1:0-2898 GCA_963923195.1 uncultured Hyphomicrobiales bacterium
TGAAGATTGTCGCGACACCTTTGTCGGCTGGTCGCATGCGCGCGCTTTATTTCTCCCGCGCAACTGTGCCTTATAATGAGGGGCCGCATTATCATCACATCGGCCTCTATGCGTATCGTCGCAAAGCTTTGCAACGCTTTGTGCAAATGCCGCCGTCGACGCTGGAAAAGCGTGAAAAACTTGAACAATTGCGCGCGCTGGAAGCCGGCATGCGCATTGATGTGTCATTGGTTGATGCTGTGCCGCTTGGCGTTGATACGCCTCATGATCTTGAGCGTGCACGCGCTCTGCTTGCTTCCAAGGGTTAATCCATGTCGACAAAAATTATCGCTTATCAGGGTGAGCCGGGCGCCAATTCGCATATGGCTTGCATGGATGTTTATCCTGATTGGGAGCCTTTGCCCTGCGAAACATTTGAAGATGCACTGGGTGCCATTCAAGATGGCTCAGCGCAGCTTGGCATGATCCCGATTGAAAATTCACTCGCAGGTCGCGTGGCCGATATTCATCATCTCCTGCCGGCCTCTGGCCTGCATATTGTGGGTGAATATTTCTTGCCCATTCATTTTCAATTGATGGCGATCAAAGGCGCGAAGCTAGACGGGATCAAAGAAGTCTATAGCCATATTCATGGCCTTGGTCAGTGCCGCAAGATCATCAAGAAGTTGGGGCTCAAAGCGCATAATGGTGGCGACACGGCGGGCTCTGCACGCCAAGTCGCCGAGTGGAAAGATGCGACGCGCGCTGCCCTTGCACCGGCTATGGCGGCTGACATTTACGGCCTCGATATTTTGGCGCGTGATGTGGAAGATGCCGCGCATAATACGACGCGCTTTGTTGTGCTTTCAAAAGATGCGCATTGGGCAAATGCCGATCAAGGCCCGCTGGTGACAAGCTTCGTCTTTCGCGTGCGCAATGTGCCGGCGGCTTTATATAAGGCGCTTGGCGGCTTTGCGACCAATGGCGTTAATATGTCGAAGATCGAGAGCTATATGGTCGAAGGCGAATTTGCCGCGACGCAATTCTTATGCGATGTCGATGGTCATCCCGATGATCCAGCCCTAGCACGCGCGATGGAAGAACTTGCCTTCTTCACGCGTGAAGTGCGTGTGCTGGGTGTTTACCCTGCGCATCCCTTTCGCGTGGAAACGCAAAAGGCGGCGGAGTAACTTTCCTCGTCATTGCGACCGCGAGCGCAGCGTGGCGGGAAGCAATCCATAGCACCAACATCTGTTGATTTGAGCTATGGATTGCCGCGTCGTCCTGCGGCCTCCTCGCAATGACGATCAAATGCGTTTCAGCGCGCTGGCATCAACGCTTTTGAACCAATCGCGCACGCTTTTTCCAGAGATCATCAAATCTGGTGCAATATCGTTGAGTGGTGCCAGCACAAAGGCGCGTTCATGCGCATGGGGATGGGGCAATGTTAGCCGCTCATCCGCGATCACTTGATTTCCATAAGCGATAATGTCGAGATCAATCGTGCGTGGGCCCCAACGCTCTTCGCGCACGCGGCCTGAGGCGCGCTCAATCTCAAGACAAAGATCCAGCAAAGCGTGTGGTGAGAGCGTGGTTTCGACCTCGGCCGCCATATTCAGAAAATCGGGCTGGTCCGTTTTGCCCCAAGGCGGCGTGCGATAGATCGCCGATTCTTTGATGACATTCACCTGTGCCGTGGCGCGCAGAGCATCAAGTGATGTGCGAAAGGCTTTTTGCACATCGCCGACATTGCCGCCAAGCGCAAGAAAGGCACGGACCATATTAGGCGCGCGGCAGTCGCAGGTGAATGCCAACGGCTGACAAGCGCTCAGGGATCGGTGGCTTTAATTTGCGCACGCGCAGATCAACCAAAGTGACATTTGGAAATTCTGTCAGCAGGCCTTTGGCCACAGCCGCAGCAGCCGCTTCCACCAGCTTATAGCGCGTATCGACAAAAAGCTTGCGCACAGTCTCGACGATTTTCGCATAATCCAGCGTATCATGCAGATCATCGCTGGCGGCGGCGCGCGCAATATCGGTTTCGAGTTCGAGATCGATCAAAAAAGCCTGACCAAATTCGCCCTCATGGCGATGCCAGCCGTGATAGGCGTGGAGTTCGAGGGCTTCGATGAGAACTTGCGCTTTCATAAGGTCTGCCAATCTTTAAGTCCGGAATGCCGCGAGCATTTTCATTGCATCGACATGCGGGGCGACATCATGCACACGAATAATGTCAGCGCCAGCCTGCGCCCCCAAAAGATGAAGGGCCAAAGAGCCAGCCATACGGTCTTTTGGGTCTGTGCGGCCCGTGACGCTGCCTATAATGCGCTTGCGGGACGCGCCTAGCAGCACAGGACAGCCGAGCTGATGCAGCCGCCCAATCTCGCGCACGCAGATGATGTTTTGCTCGGGCGTTTTGCCAAAGCCAATGCCCGGATCAAGCACAATGCGCTCCAGCGGAATCCGCGCACTTTGCGCAATGTCGAGTGAGCGCGAGAGGAAGGCTAGCATGTCCTCGACAATATCAAGCGAGGCGTCTTCTTGTTCGCGATTATGCATCAGCACGCAGGCGGCACCATATTCGCTAGCGACGCGGGCCAAATCAGGATCGCGCTGAAAACCCCAGACATCATTGACGATCTGCGCACCTTGCTTGAGCGCAAAAGCCGCGACTTTGGCTTTCATTGTGTCGACTGAGATGATGGTTTCTCTGGCGAGCGGGGCGATGAAGGGCGCAATGCGCGCGATTTCTTGCGTCGCTTCGACAGGCGTGTGGCCGGGGCGTGTCGATTCCCCGCCTATGTCGATGATGTCAGCCCCTTCCGCGATCATCTGGCGGGCATGGCTAAGCCCGCGCGCCGTCTCATTATGCTGGCCGCCATCCGAGAAGGAATCGGGCGTCACATTGAGAATGCCCAT
>CAWUNF010000295.1:0-2894 GCA_963923195.1 uncultured Hyphomicrobiales bacterium
CCGCATGAAAATCTCTACGAAATGGCGACACTCATTATGGAACATGTGCAGGCACTTGAGATCGTGCCGGCTTTGGTTGTTCGTTTTGAACTCGCCCTTCTTGTCGAATTGGGCTTTGGTCTTGATCTGTCGGAATGTGCAGCGACAGGTGCGCGAGATAAGCTGATTTATGTTTCGCCAAAATCGGGCCGTGCGGTGTGCCAAGAGGCTGGCGCTCCTTATGCGGAGCGGCTCTTACCCTTGCCCGATTTCCTCACCCATGAGCGGGTCAGCACAGAGGTGGCGCGTGAGGCGCTCTGTGAGGCCTTCCGCATGACGGGCTATTTTTTGGAACGCGATATTTTTGTGGCGCGCGGCCTGCCTTTGCCTGAGGCGCGTGCGGCCTTTATCGCCAGTCTCTAGCAAGTCGCGCTTGTTTTCAGTGGGTGGCGTCAGGGAAACAAAAAGGGAACTTGCGGGGGCGCTCGCCTTCCGCTAACCCGCTGGTCATGGCCAAAGCACATACTCCGCCGCCACCACCTGTGGCCCCCGATCCGATTAGTCTGCGCGAGGCGCTCGAAGAGCGTTACCTTGCTTACGCGCTGTCGACCATTATGGGTCGCGCATTGCCAGATGCGCGCGATGGTTTGAAGCCCGTGCATCGCCGCATTCTCTACGGCATGCATATTTTGAAGCTTGATCCGGGCACTGCTTTCAAAAAATGCGCGAAAATTGTCGGCGATGTGATGGGTTCCTTCCATCCCCACGGCGACCAAGCCATTTATGATGCGCTGGTGCGCTTGGCGCAAGATTTCTCCTCGCGCTATCCGATGATCGAGGGGCAGGGCAATTTCGGCAATGTCGATGGCGATAGTGCTGCGGCCTATCGTTATACCGAAGCGCGCATGACGGATGCCGCACGGATGCTGCTCGAAGGCATTAATGAAGATGCCATTGATTTTCGCGAAAATTATTCGGGCGATCAAAAAGAGCCGATTGTTCTGCCCGCTGCTTTCCCCAATTTGCTCGCCAATGGTGCGCAGGGCATTGCGGTTGGCATGGCAACCTCCATCCCGCCTCATAATGTGGGCGAATTATGTGATGCCGCGCTCTATCTCGTCTCCCATCCCAAAGCGTCAACAGATCAATTGTTGAATTTTGTCCCGGGTCCAGATTTTCCAACGGGCGGCATTATTATTGATGATGCGGAAAGCATTGCGGAAACCTATCGCACAGGTCGCGGCTCGTTCCGCGTGCGCGCCAAATGGGTGAAGGAAGAGGGCAATCGCGGCACATGGGTCGCGGTCGTCACGGAGATTCCTTATGGCGTTCAAAAGTCGCGTTTGATTGAAAAGATCGCCGAACTTTTGAACGATAAGAAATTGCCGCTTCTGGGCGATGTGCGCGATGAATCTGCAGAAGATATCCGCATCGTTCTGGAACCTAAGGTGCGCACGGTTGATCCGCTCGTGATGATGGAGAGCCTGTTCCGCAACACGGAACTCGAATCTCGCTTCCCGATGAATATGAATGTGCTGGTTGATGGTGTTGTGCCGCGCGTGGTCTCGCTGGCCGATGCTTTGCGCCAATGGCTTGATCATCGCCGCGATGTTTTGCTGCGTCGCTCGCGCCATCGCCTGTCTGAAATCGAGCATCGTCTCGAAGTTTTGGCAGGCATGTTGATTGTCTTCCTGAATCTGGATGAAGTGATCCGCATTATCCGTGAGGAAGATGAGCCGAAAGATGCGCTGAAAGCGCGTTTCAAGCTCTCGGATGTGCAGGCCAATTATATTCTCGACACGCGTCTGCGTTCCTTGCGCAAGCTTGAAGAAATGCAACTGCGTAGCGAACATAAGGAATTGATGAAGGAAAAGGCCGAGATCGAGGCCTTGCTGTCGGATGAAGGCCAGCAATGGAAGACCGTCACTTGGCAAATTCGTGAAGCCAAGAAAAAGCTGACAGCCGATTCCAAACTTGGCCGCCGCCGCACGCAATTTGACAAGGCGCCAGAGGGTGCAGCCCTCGAACTTGAAGAGGCGATGATTGAGCGCGAGCCTGTCACCATTGTCTATTCAGAAAAAGGCTGGATCCGCACGCTGAAAGGCCATGTGGCCGATCTCTCAAGCCTGCAATTTAAAGGCGATGATTCGCTCAAAACGGCTTTCTTCTCCGACACCACGTCCAAAATTCTGGTGCTCGCCACCAATGGCAAAGTGTTTACGCTGGATGTTGGCAAATTGCCCGGCGGTCGCGGTTTTGGTGATCCTGTGCGCATGTTCGCTGATATTGAAGAGGGCGAAGATATTGTTTGCCTCATGCCTTATTCAGCAGGCCAGCGTATGTTGATTGCAGCCTCTGATGGGCGCGGATTCTTCGTCAATCAAGATGATATGCTCTCATCGACCCGCAAGGGCCGTGGCGTTTTGTCTGTCGATGCGCCCGCCAAAGCGCAAGTGCTTGTCGAAGGTGATGGCGATCATATTGCGACCATTGGTCAGAACCGCAAATTGCTGATCTTTAAAGCCGCTGATGTGCCAGAAATGGCACGCGGCAAAGGGGTGCGTCTGCAAAAATATAAGGATGGTGGCATTGTTGATGCGCGCGTCTTCACGCTGAAAGAAGGTCTCACTTGGACGGATTCAGCAGGGCGCAATTTCACGGTGACCAAATCTGAATTGAAAGATTGGATTGGCAATCGCGCAGAAGCTGGTCGTCTGCCGCCCAAAGGCTTTCCGAAAAACAATCGTTTTTCGTAAATATGGCGTGAGCGCGTCTTACTCGACGCGCTCCCAACCATTCATGCCGAGCCGCTCTTGAGGCAGAAAGCGCGCCTTATAAGCCATTTTGCGCGATCCATCGACCCAATAGCCAAGATAGACATGGGCTAAGCCCATGCGTCGCGCGCGTTCAATATG
>CAWUNF010000296.1:0-2893 GCA_963923195.1 uncultured Hyphomicrobiales bacterium
CCCTGAGGGGAGGGCTGGGGTGGGGGTCTACGCATCGCACCATTGCGTTTTCACAACCACGGAATCACACCCGCAATGACGAGACGGAAGGCCCCTTCCTGCGACCTTCGTTCACACCCCAAAAAATGACCAGAAATACCTTTTATTTCAGTACTTTATATTAGTCGGGCGCAACCTTGACTTCATGGGTGGCCGACAATATGGTGCGCCCGGCTCGACAGGGCCTGTTCTGCATGATTTTCCGATGATTTTGGCGCCTGACCCGTTTTGGCCTTGGCATGAAAAGGCTCAAACTGCAGGGGAGCACGATGAGTGACAAGCCGAACACACAAGAAAATCAATCAGAAGAGGCCATGAAGGCACGGCTGGCCGCTCTCACCGCCGCGCTGGAGAAGCAGAAAGATCCGACAGCGGATCAAGATGCGCTTGAAGCCACGCAGAGAACGGGACGCGCTATGAGCCTTGGCTTTCGCGTGCTCTCAGAATTTGTGGCCGGCATCATTGTTGGCGCTGTCATGGGTTGGCAGCTCGATGAATGGTTCGGCACAAAGCCAGTTCTGCTGATCGTCATGACGACGTTTGGTACGATTGCTGGCTTCTGGAATGTCTATCGCATTGCCGCCGCTCCAACAGGACCGCAGGCGCGCGGCGAGAAACGCTCCGGCTCTTGAATTTTCGATTTCCTCGCGCGTGATGCGCGCGACACAACAAAGGCTGAAGACAGTGGCGACAGGCAATGCGATCGATCCGATCCACCAGTTTATCGTGGCCCCTCTGGCGCAGATCCGCATTGGCGGCATTGACGCCTCCTTCACCAATGCCTCGCTGTTCATGGTGATTGTGCTGCTGGCCGCCACATTCCTGATGATTATTGGCACGGCGCAGAAGTCGATTGTTCCAGGCCGTCTGCAAGCTGCCGCCGAAATGGCTTATGAGTTTGTGGCCTCCACCGTGCGCGGCACGACGGGCACGGAAGGCATGAAATTCTTTCCGCTCGTCTTCTCGCTCTTCATGTTCGTCTTCTTGTCGAATCTGATCGGCCTCATTCCTTACACATTCACAGTGACGAGCCAGATCGTCGTGACCTTTGCGCTCGCCGCACTCGTCATTCTGACGGTCATCATTTACGGCCTCATCAATCACGGCACACATTTCTTGCATCTCTTCGTGCCGTCAGGTGTGGCGCCAGCCCTCCTGCCCTTCATCGTGCTGATCGAAGTCATCTCCTTCGTATCGCGCCCGATCTCGCTGTCTGTTCGTCTCTTCGCGAATATGTTGGCGGGTCATATTACGCTCAAAGTCTTCGGCGCCTTCGTTGCTCTTCTGCTCTCTGCGGGCGGTTGGGCTGCGATTTCGCCGCTGCCGCTCGTCGGCATCGTCGCGCTGACGGCGTTCGAACTGCTGGTTGCTTTCTTGCAGGCTTACGTCTTCGCCATTCTCACCTGCGTCTATCTCAATGACGCACTCCACCCGGGTCACTGATAAATATCTGAACAACAAATAGTAGACCCACACAAAACACTCTGAAGGAGTATTCAAATGGATCCTGTTGCAGCGAAATACATTGGTGCTGGTCTTGCTACGATCGGCATGGGCGGCGCAGCTATCGGCGTCGGCGCCATCTTCGGCCAGTTCCTCTCGGGCGCTCTGCGCAATCCGTCGGCTGCTGACGGCCAGTTCGGCCGCGCCTTCATCGGCGCCGCGCTCGCAGAAGGCTTGGGCGTGTTCTCGTTCCTGGTCGCTCTTCTGCTCCTGTTCGTGGTCTAATCAACCACGCTTCACGCGGCCGCTTGAAAAAGAGCGGCCGCGTTTTTCCTGCTTCCTTTTTCCAAAGTTTCATCCGGACGCGAGCGATATGGCTACCTCGGCAACGAACACAACGGCCCATACTGAAGCCCCCGGCGGTCACGCCAAGGGTCCCTTCCCGCCGTTCGACCCGAATGTTTTTGCGCCCCAACTCATCTGGCTGGCGCTCGTTTTCGGTGCGCTCTATCTCCTCATGTCGCGCATTGCGCTGCCGCGCATCGAGAATATTCTCGAAGCTCGCCGCGCACGCATTGCCGCTGACGTGGATGAAGCGGCCGCCATGCAGGCCAAGGCGCAAGCCGCCGGCGCGTCTTATGAAAAGACGCTTGCCGATGCGAAGGCCCAAGCGCAGGCCAGTGCTCAAGCCACCCGCGACAAGCTCGCTGCCGATTCCGCTGCCAAGCGCAAGACGCTTGAAGATCAGCTCAATGCCAAATTGGCTGATGCGGAACGCGCGATTGCTGGCACGAAGGCGCAGGCCATGAGCCACGTCACCGAAATCGCCACGCAAGCGGCTGCCGACATTGTTGCGCAGCTCACGGGCAAGCCCGCCGACCAACAGAAGATCGCTGCCGCGATCGCCTCGACCAAGGCGTAAGGAGAGAAACATGTTGAACGACGCCTTTTTCGTCGCCGTCGGCTTCGTCCTCTTCGTCGCTTTGCTCGGCTATCTCGGCGTTCCCAAGATGCTGGCCAAGTCACTCGACGAGCGCGGCCAGAAGATTCAGGCCGAACTTGATGAGGCCAAGCGCCTGCGTGAAGAAGCAGCCGCCGTGCTCGCCTCTTTCGAGAAGAAGCGCGCGGAAGCCGAGGCCGAAGCTCAGGCCATTGTCGCGCAGGCCCGCGCGGAAGCCGAAGATCTCGCCAAGGAAGCTGCCGTGCGTATGGAAGAATTCATCGCACGCCGCACCAAACAGGCCGAAGGCAAAATTGCCGCTGCTGAAGCGCAAGCTGCACAGGATGTGCGCGCCGCTGCTGCTGATGCGGCTGTCAAGGCTGCTGAAGTTGTGCTCTCGGCGGAAGCCAAAGGCGCAACTGGTGAGGCTTTGGTGGCTAAGGGCATCGCTGATTTGAAAGCGCTGATGCA
>CAWUNF010000297.1:0-2880 GCA_963923195.1 uncultured Hyphomicrobiales bacterium
AGACCCGGGATCACCGGGCATGAGGGAGAGGCAAGCGACTATGGGACAGTTCGGTATCGGCCAGCCCGTCCGGCGCAAGGAAGACACCCGCCTTCTGACCGGCAAGGGTCAATATACAGATGATGTGAATTTTGACGGCCAGACCTGGGCCGCCTTCGTCCGCTCTCCGCAAGCCCATGCGAAAATTCTGTCGATCGACACATCGGCTGCCAAGTCTGCGCCGGGTGTTGTCGCCGTTTTCACTGGCGCGGATATGAAAGCCGATGGCGTTGGCACGCTCATCACCGATGTCGAATTTAAAGATCTCGCAGGCAAGGACATGTTCCGTCCTTTGCGTGATTTTATGGCGATTGATCGCGTGCGCTTTGTCGGCGAAATGGTCGCTGTTGTGCTGGCAGACAGCCAAGCGCAAGCCAAAGCGGCCGCTGAACTTGTCATGGTTGATTATGATGCGCTGCCCGCTGTGGGCTCGACCGCTTTTGCGGCATCACCCGACAGCCCTGTGATTTGGGAAGAGCATGGCAGCAATATCGGCATTCATTGGGAAAACCGTCCCGAAGCCGAGATTGATGTTCATATGGCGAAGGCCAAAACGCGCGTCACAGTTGATATCGTCAATAATCGCGTTGTGCCGAACCCAATGGAGCCGCGCTGTGCAGTGGCAAAATGGGAAAATGGTGAGCTCACCATGTATGCGCCGACCCAAGGCGGTCGCCGTATTCAGCAGGGCCTTGCTAAAATCGTCATGAATATTCCTGCCGATAAGGTGCGCATCATTTCTCCCGATGTGGGCGGTGGTTTTGGTATTCGTGGCAAACTCTATCCAGAACTCGGCGTCATTGGTTGGGCTACGCGCAAGATCAATCGCCCGGTGAAATGGCGTGGGGATCGTTCCGAAACATTCGTGTCGGATTATCATGGTCGCGATCAGATCAATCATGCCGAGCTTGGCCTTGATGCCAATGGCCGTGTGGTCGCTTTGAAAGTTTGGACCATTGTGAATTGCGGCGCTTATTTTGCGGAAAATGGTCCGCGTCTGCCGATCAATGGCGGTGGCCGTATCATTCCCGGCGTCTATGACATTGAGAATTTCTACTTCTCCGTGAAGCCTGTTCTCTCCAACACCGTGCCGACCGATACTTATCGTGGTGCGGGTCGTCCTGAAGCGAATTTCTTGATGGAACGCTTGATGGATGCGGCCGCTCATGCCACGGGCCTGTCGCGTGATGAAATTCGTCGTCGCAATGTCATTAAGCCCGAGCAATTCCCCTATCGCACACAGATGGGCATGTTGATCGATTCCGGCGATTTCGTCGGCAATATGGATATGGCGATGAAGGCCGCTGATTGGGCGGGCTTTGAAAAGCGCCGAGCCGAAAGCGCCAAGCGTGGCAAATTGCGAGGCATTGGCTTGGCGAATTTTGTCGAGCCATCAGGTGGTCGTCCGACCGAAGAAATGCGCATTGCCATTTCACCCGAAGGCAAGGCGACCGTTTATGCCGGCACGCATTCGCATGGTCAGGGCCATGAAACGGTCTGGGCGCAATTGCTCGAGACATTCTTGGGCATTCCATTTGAAAATGTGACGCTGGTGCAAGGCGACACGAAAATCATGCCGAAGGAAGCCGCTGGCACATTCGGCTCGCGTTCCTCTTGGATGGGCGGCGTTGGTTTGCAGCGTTCTGCCAAGCGCATTGTTGAGAAGGGCACGAAGATTGCGGCCAATCTCATGCAATCTGAGCCTGAGAAAGTGAGCTTTGATGCAGGCGTGTTCCGTGCGGGCACATCTTCCGTCACGCTCGCTGAAGTGGCGAAGGCTTCTTATGAGCCAAAAATGCTGCCGGAGGGCATGGAGCCGGGCTTAGATGAAAGCTATTTCCTCAAGCGCGATCCGGAAGAGTTTAACTATCCCAACGGCACGCATGTGATCGAAGTCGAAGTTGATCCTGATCTCGGCAAAATCGACATGGTGAATTACATCGCCGTCGATGATTGCGGCAAAGTGCTCAATCCTTTCATCGTTCATGGTCAGGTCTATGGCGGCGTTGCGCAGGGCATTGGCCAGGCCATGACGGAAATGACCGTCTATGATGAGGATGGTCAGCTCGTCACGGGCTCCTTCATGGATTATGGCATGCCGCGTGCGCAGCATCTGTCCATGATTGACGCGCTCTTCAATGAAGTGCCGTGCAAGACGAATGATCTGGGCGTGAAGGGCGCTGGTGAAGCGGGCGCTTGCGGTGCGCCCAATGCCTTTGTGTCAGCCGTCTGCGATGCGCTGAAAGATTACGGCATTCACCACATCGACATGCCACTGACGCCTGATCGCGTCTGGGCCACCATTCAAAAGGCCAAGGCCGGCAAAGCCGCCTGACCCGCAAATTTTTGGAGAAGAATATCGTGTCCATCAACGTGAACATGACGATCAACGGAAAGGCCGTTTCGGGACAAGTCGAAGCGCGCACTTTGCTCGTTGAATTCATCCGCGATCATCAGCGCCTCACCGGCACGCATGTTGGCTGCGACACCACGCAATGTGGTTGCTGCACCGTGCATGTCGATGGCAAGGCCGTGAAGAGCTGCACCATGCTCGCCGTGCAAGCGAGCGGCAAGCAGATCATCACCATTGAAGGTCTCGCTAAGGCCGATGGCACTTTGCACCCTGTGCAGGAAGCTTTCCGCGAACATCATGGCCTGCAATGCGGCTTCTGCACGCCGGGCATGGTGATGATGGGCGTTGATATTTGCCGCCGTCATCCGAATGCGGATGAACAGACGGTGCGTCACGAACTCGAAGGCAATATCTGCCGTTGCACGGGCTATCAGGGCATTGTCGAAGCCATTATGGATGCGAGTGCAAAAATGGCTGCGGGAGCGAAG
>CAWUNF010000298.1:0-2875 GCA_963923195.1 uncultured Hyphomicrobiales bacterium
CGACGCAGACGACCAATATGCACATCCACTGTGCGTTCATCAATTTCAGCAGACATGCCCCAGACAGCATCAAGCAATTGCGCGCGGGTAAAAATACGGCCCGGCTTCGACATAATATGATCCAGCAAACGAAATTCAGTCGGACCTAAATGAATCTCACGACCCGAACGACGCACACGATGATTTTCACGATCCAATTCTAAATCACCAAAAGTGAGACGGCTGGCGATACGCTCAGGTGACATGCGTCGCAAAAGCGCACGCACACGCGCCAATAATTCCGGCACTGAAAAAGGTTTTACGACGTAATCATCTGCCCCAACCGAGAGACCACGAATACGCTCTGCCTCCTCACTGCGCGCTGTGAGCATAATCACGGGGAGCGTTTTGGTTTCATCACGTGCCCGCAAGCGACGACAAATTTCAATGCCTGAGACACCCGGCAGCATCCAGTCGAGAATGACCAGATCGGGTGGACCTTCTAGAAGTTTCAATTCAGCTTCATCACCACGCTCAGCCCGATCAACAGAATACCCTTCTGCCTGCAAATTATAGGCAAGCAATTCACCCAGCGATGGATCATCCTCAACAACCAAAATCCGGGGATGGGCTTGATCTTTTGAGCGCATGAGCTGATGTCACTTCCCCATAGCAACAGATGATGTTGCACCCTTGGGTCGATCAACTGGCAATTGCTCACCCGTGACCAGATAATGAATGGTCTCAGCAATATTGGTTGCATGGTCGCCCACACGTTCAATATTTTTTGAGCAGAAGAGAAGATGCGTGCAGAAAGTAATATTGCGCGGATCTTCCATCATGAAGGTCAAGAGATCACGAAATACAGAATCTTCCAACGCATCCAATTCCGCATCACGCTCCCAAACAGCACGTGCTTTTGTAATGTCACGTGTTGCATAGGCATCCAGCACATTTTTCAATTGCAAAAGCGCCAGATCGCTCATGTGCTTCAAGCCAATGGCTGCACGCGGAATTCGCGCCTCACCAAGCTTTTGTGTGCGCTTGGCAATATTTTTGGCCAAATCGCCGACACGCTCCAAATCTGCAGAAACGCGAATAGCAGCCACAATCTCACGCAGATCAACCGCCATCGGCTGGCGACGCGCAATGGTCAGAATGGCAAATTCTTCGACTTGACGCTGAAGCGCATCAAGACGCGGATCGCTCGCTACGACAGCCTTAGCGCGCTCAATATTCATGGACACCAAAGCATCCATTGCATCGATCAACATTTTTTCAGCGATGCCGCCCATTTCCAGAATATTCTGGCTGAGCGTTGCCAATTCTTTGTCATAGGCAGCAACGGTATGATCACTCATTTTTCATCTCCTCCGGTCGCGGAATTAGCCAAAGCGGCCGGTGATGTAATCTTGGGTTTGGCGTTTTTCGGGAGCGGTGAAGAGTTTGGTTGTCGAACCAAATTCGACAAGCTCGCCGAGATACATGAAGGCAGTAAATTCGGAGACGCGCGCTGCTTGCTGCATATTGTGCGTCACAATAGCAATTGTGTATTTTTCTTTCAGCTCGTCGATGAGCTCTTCCACTTTCGCCGTCGATATTGGATCAAGTGCCGAACATGGCTCATCGAACAAAATCACTTCCGGCTGAATGGCAACTGTGCGCGCAATGCACAGACGTTGCTGCTGACCACCTGACAGAGAAAGTCCGCTGGCATTGAGCTTGTCTTTCACTTCATTCCAGAGCGCTGCACCACGAAGCGCATGTTCAACGCGTCCATCCAATTCGCTTTTTGAGAGATTCTCATAAAGCTTAATACCGAAGGCGATATTTTCGTAAATCGTCATCGGGAATGGCGTCGGCTTTTGAAAAACCATGCCGACACGCGCGCGCAGCAAATTCAAATCAAGCTTGGGATCAAGCAGATTTTGACCATCGAGCAGCACTTCACCTTCGGCCCGCTGACCGGGATAAAGGTCATACATGCGATTTAAAATGCGCAGCAAAGTAGACTTGCCGCAACCTGATGGGCCAATGAAAGCTGTCACCGTATTGGTTGCAAGAGCCAGATTGATATTCTTCAGCGCTTTTGTTTCGCCATAGAAGAAATCAAGATTGCGCACTTCAAGCTTGTTGGGACGCGCCTTCTCTGGCGCAGCAGGCGAAGCCGAAACATTGGTCATAATAGAGAGGTCGGTCACTTGGGCTTCCTTTCGGTGCCGAGGACGCGCGCGATAATGTTCAACGCGAGAACTGCAAGGGTGATCAAAAGAGCGCCTGTCCAGGCAAGTTGGCGCCAATATTCATAAGGCGACTGAACGAAATTATTGATGGTGACGGGCAGATTTGCCATCGTCTTCATCAAATTCACATTCCAGAATTGGTTGGAAAGCGCCGTGAAAAGGAGAGGCGCTGTTTCACCAGCGACACGTGCGGTCGCCAACAATACGCCTGTGATAATACCCGTGCGCGCTGCCTTATAAGCAATGCGACGGATGACCAGCGAGCGCGGAAGACCAAGAGCCGCTGCTGCTTCACGCAATTGATTAGGCACCAGTAAAAGCATGTCTTCTGTTGTGCGCACCACAACAGGGATCACAATGACAGCGAGCGCCAGAGAACCTGCGAAACCGGAGAAGCCGCCCATTGGGACAACCACCGCTCCATAGATGAACAGACCGATGACAATAGAGGGTGCCGACAAAAGAATGTCGTTGATGAAACGCACATAGAAGCTCAGCTTCTCGTGACGCCCATATTCAGCAAGATATGTGCCCGCGAAGAGACCAATCGGCGTGCCAATGCCAACGCCAATCACAGTCATCAAGACCGACCCCATAATAGCATTGGCCAAGCCACCGGTTTTAGACCCTGGCGGCGGCGTCATTTGCGTGAA
>CAWUNF010000299.1:0-2866 GCA_963923195.1 uncultured Hyphomicrobiales bacterium
CCGTCTATCAGGAAAAGAGCGAGACGCAGGTCAGTTGGTTTCAAGGAAGCCCGGCTCTGTCCCTTGAGTTGATTTCCGCGCTGGAGCCTGCGCCTAAGCCTCAATCATCGACGTAGGCGGCGGCGCTCTCCAGAGGGTGGGCGGAGAATTGCTCCACATGGACATTCACCGGGACTGCGAGCCGCTGGGCGCGCAGGGCCTCAAACTTCGGGGCTTCCCCATCCTCGGCTAGGCGTGGCGACAGGCCACGCATGGCCCATGCCTTGTTGGAGGTAACGAGCGGCAAAGTGTTCTGGATCGTTGCCGTGGGCCCCGCCAGAGGGGCAAGACGGGTTTTCGAATGGCAAATACGATGGCTGAGGCTGTCGATATTTATGAAAGACAGAAGCTCAGATACCCCAACCACAAGCCTGAGGATTTTATCTTCTATCCTGAATACGAGAATAGGATCACGGCGGGTAAGAACGTCCAGCGTCAGTTCAAAGAACTGATGAAGGGTGTTGGGATTTCCAAAGACCAAGCAACTGGCAAATCCCACACGATCTATTCATTGCGCCATACAGCGATTTGTCAGCGAATCATTTGCTCAGAGGGCAAGGTCAATATCTTCAATCTCGCCAAGAATGCTGGAACCTCAGTCGAGCAGATTGAAAGGTTCTATGCTCGGCATTTGCCTCTGACTGCGGAGATGGCTAAAAATCTTCAAGTGACCCCTGAAGATTAAATGCGGCTGATTGGATTGATCCATGCGAAAGATTCCAAAGAAATATGGGCATTATCTCTTTGGGATTCTTCAATCCGCTATCACCTGTGCGGTCGCATCAGGGATCTCTACCTTTAAAGCCGTTTCAATTGAACAGATCATCCCTCAATGGGCATCATCTTGGGCGATCTCTTGGCTATTGATGATCCCAGTTGTCCTATTTGCGGCACCTTTACTCAGGAAATCTGTTGACCGCTTGACGGCGTGACTTTCTATCCCTGTAAGAGATCGAGCAGCTGACCTGTCTTGTCATCAACAGCTCTCGCCTTCTTAGATTTCTGGGCGAGTTGAGCCTTGGCCAGACCCCACGACATTATTTCGATCACGCGGTCGGGCTTTGCCGGGACGCGTGATCGCAGCCGCTTGCCGGGGTTCATTGCGCCTTCTGTGACCTCCCTTTATTCCTAAAGGAAAAGCGGGAGCGGAACGGACCCATGCGGGACAAAACCATCATCATTGTTGGCGGCGGCATTGGCGGGCTGTGTGCGGCCCTTGCATTGGCGCGCACAGGTTGGCAGGTGCGCGTGCTGGAACAAGCGCCGCAATTTGGCGCGATTGGCTATGGCATTCAGCTTGGTCCCAATGTGCCGCCAATGATGGCGGAACTGGGCCTGCGCGATCAAGTGATTGCCGCAAGTGTTTTGCCCAAACGCGTCATGATGATTGATGCGTTTGATGGCGAGCCTGTCACAGTGGTGGATACGGGCGCTGAGTTTCGCGCGCGCTACAATGACAATCCCTATCTCGTCATTCATCGCGTTGATCTGCACAATATTCTCGTCAATGCTTGCCGCTCTTACCCAAACATTCATCTCGATGAAGATGCGGCTGTGACGGGCCATGAAGATCATGGCGATCATGTCGTGGTGATCAGCGCCGATGGGCGCCGTTTTGAAGGCGCGCTGGTGATTGGTGCCGATGGCATTCGCTCGCATCTGCGCAAGAGCATTATGGGCGATAGTGATCCGGCGCAGACGGGTTATGTCGCTCATCGCACCATTGTGCCGATTGAGAAAGCGCCGAAAGACGTCTCAACAGATGATGTGGTTTTGTGGGGCGGCGAGGGCTTTCACATCGTCCATTATCCGCTGCGCGATAAAACCATTTTCAACATTGTCGCTGTCTTTGAGACGCAGACCTATGCGGAGAAGATGGAGACGGAAGCCTATCGCGCTGAATTGGAGCGCACCTATATGCATTCCCATCCCGCTATGCGCGAGATGGTGAAGCTGCTTGATCTGGAGCGCCGCTGGCCGATTGGTGATCGTAAGCCGCAGCGTGGTTGGTCGAAGGGTCGCGTTGTGCTGATGGGCGATGCGGCGCACGCCACTTTGCAATCTTATGCGCAGGGTGCAGGCATGGCTGTGGAAGATGCCATTGTGCTCGCCCGTCTGATCAATGCCTGTCAGGGCGATTATGAGAGCGCGTTCAAATCATTTGAAAGCGAGCGCCTGTTGCGCACCGCGCGCATTCAATTGGAGAGCCGTACACTCTGGTCGCATTATTATCATCTGGGTGGCATTGAAGCGCAGGTGCGCAATGCGCGTGAACGTGCGCGTTCGCGCGAGGATGTGTGGTCGTGTCTCGATTGGATTTATAAGGGCATTAGGCTGCCCAATTAGACTCGTCCTTGCGAGCGGCGCGAAGCAATCCAGAGCAGCGGCGCCTGCGGCGCATCTTGGTCGTTTGATCTGGATTGCCGCCTCGGCCTACGGCCGCCTCGCAATGACGAATAAAAAAGGCGGGCTCAATGGCCCGCCTGCTGTTTTGGTAGAAGTGACACGTCACATTATTTCTTGATCGGCGCCGGGATCTGGATGAGATCGGCCAATTGTTCCTTTGTCAAAGGTGCATTGGCAAATTTGAACGTCACCGCATCCTGCACGATTTTATCGAGACCCTTCATATTGTCGGGATCAATCGACGAGCGCGCGAAGAAATCATCGCGTGTGCGGGTCGCCAAAGCCGGCGTGATCTGCAGCCATTCCGAATAGACCTTCATCACTTCCGGATTGGTGTACATATAATCGACCGTATCGCGATAGGCATGCATGAAGCGGTTGATCTGGTCGCGCTTCTTGGTCAGCACATCAACCGATGTCG
>CAWUNF010000300.1:0-2865 GCA_963923195.1 uncultured Hyphomicrobiales bacterium
TCATCATTGCGCGACCATTGCACGCGCACCGGGCGGCCCGTCATGTAGCGCGCAAGAAGCGCTGCATCGGCTGCCGCATCATCCATCGCATTATGGCCATAGCAGCCAGCACCCTGCCAATGTTCGCACTGCACTTTCTCTTTCGGCAGATTGAGCATTTGTGCTATTGCCGCTGCCGTTTCAAACGGTGACTGCGTATGCGTTTGGATCAACACCGATCCATCGCCTGCAAATGTTGCAATGGCGGTCGATGGGCCAATGGTGGCGTGCATGTGATAGGGGCGGCGAAATTCTGCCTCAACCACTTTCTTTGCTTTATCTGCAAGAGGGCTCGCCACATCTTTGATGGTGATGAGTTTGGCCGGTTGTGCCTTCAACCAATCGAAAATCGTATCGCTGGTTGGCACATCTTTCGGCAGATCCCATGTTGTCGCGCGGCGCAAAGCATCAGCAGCCGCAATCGCCTGTTCTTCGCGCTCAGCAATGACACCGAGGAATGAGCCATCGCGCACGACGCGTTTGACGCCGGGCATGTTGGCGACATCGCGATCCACCGAGATGAGTTTTGCGCCATAGGCAGGCGGGCGCACGACGCGGCCATGCAGCATGCCCTCGGGGCGCAGATCTTGAATGAAGATCAGAGAGCCCGTGGCCTTGGGTGGAATGTCGAGGCGGCCGACCTTTTTGCCAATGTAGCGGCGGTCTTTCGCCTCTTTCACTTTCACAGTGCCGGTTGCTTCAATGTCGATCTTCTGGCCTGCGACGAGATCCCAATAGGTAATGCTCTTAGCCCCACCCGAAATCGTACCATCGACGACTTTGAGTTTTGCCGCATCGACACCGAGCTTTTCAGCGGCGCGGGCGATGAGATAGGCGCGCAATTCTGCCGCCGCGAGGCGAACAGCCACACCACCATATTGCATGGACTGCGAACCAGCGGTGACGCCTTCATCGGGCACGACGCGCGTATCGCCCGAGACGATCACAAGGCGCTTCATGTCGATATCAAGCTCATCTGCGGCAAGTTGCGCAGCAGCGGTCAAAATGCCTTGGCCGATTTCCACCTTGCCGAAAAGCAGGCGAACCTTGCCGCCTTCTTCAATGCGCAGCCATGACGAGATCTTTGGGTAGAGCTTCAAGTCGCCGGGGAGTGGTGCGCCCGCTTCCTTCGCCGCTTTTTGCGCGAGAGCAGGTGGCATCAGCGAAAAGGCGAGAGTGAGTGAGCCGCCCTGCAGCAGGGCGCGACGTGAGGGGTTCATCATATTCATGGGATCAAGCTCCTCGCGATGCGCGCATGACAGCGCGGACAACACGATTATGCACGCCACAGCGGCA
Source organism: uncultured Hyphomicrobiales bacterium (assembly GCA_963923195.1). Taxonomy (GTDB): domain Bacteria; phylum Pseudomonadota; class Alphaproteobacteria; order Rhizobiales; family Beijerinckiaceae; genus Terripilifer. Next base: position 1,336 of record CAWUNF010000300.1, read on the forward strand.
CAAATTGCCATCAAGGGCGGTGCGCACCTGCGCTTCTGTTGGCTTTGGCGTTTTGTGCAGAAGCGCCTGCGCGCTCATAATCATGCCATTCATGCAATAGCCGCATTGCGCGGCCTGCTCATCAATAAAGGCCTGTTGAAGCTTTGAGGGCTTGTCCAAAGTGCCGAGCCCTTCAAGCGTGGTAATGTCTTGGCCGGTGACAGTGCCAACCGGCGTCACGCAAGAGCGCACGGCCTGACCATCCACAAGCACGGTGCAAGCGCCGCATTGGGAAAGGCCGCAACCATATTTCGGGCCGTTCAATTTCAGATCATTGCGCAGCACATAAAGAAGCGGCGTGTCGTCCGGCACCGCGACCTCTTGGGTGCGGCCGTTGACCTTGAGTTTGGGCATTTTAGACCTCTGGCTCTTCCATCCCTGAAAGCCGTCTTCCTTGGTTTTTGGGCGGCCTTCTTCAAGTCCCGACCTTGGTGGCCCCATCGACTTTTGTCAAAACAAAAGCCTCTTGGAGAGCGCCGCTGTGGATGCCAAAAGGGGCGGGTGAGCGCGCTCAGGAGCCCCTATGCGGATTGATGGCCAAGCCTGCCGGACCATTTGGCCGGAAGCGGATGGAAGGTTGGGCATTCTCGACCAAACTCTGCTGCCGCATCGAATCGTGCGCCTGTCGCTGAGCACGGCTGAAGAGGCCGCGCGCGCCATTGCCGATATGCAGGTGCGTGGCGCGCCTTTGATCGGTGTGACGGCCGCTTATGGTCTCGCGCTCGCGCTTCGCCAGCGCGCCGATGATGCCGCTCTCAATGCGGCGATTGATATGCTTGCCGCCACGCGCCCGACGGCGGTCAATTTACGCTGGGCTTTGATGCGGATGCGCGCCGCACTTTTGCCGCTCGCTATCAGCGCACGTGCCGATGCTGCTTGGGCACTGGCAGGTGAAATGGCGGAAGAAGATGTCGCGGTCTGCTCAGCCATTGGCGATCATGGTCTCATGCTCATTGAAGAGATTGCGCGCAAAAAAGGCCGTGTGAACATTCTCACCCATTGCAATGCGGGTTGGCTCGCGACGGTGGATTGGGGCACGGCGACAGCGCCCATCTATAAGGCGCATGACTTGGGGCTTGAGCTCCATGTCTTTGTGGATGAGACGCGTCCGCGCAATCAAGGCGCTGCGCTCACCGCTTTTGAACTTGGGCAACATGGCGTGCCGCATCGCGTGATTGTTGATAATGCGGGAGGCCATTTCATGCAGCATGGCGAGGTTGATCTCGTCATTGTCGGGACAGATCGCACCACACGGCAAGGCGATGTCTGCAATAAGATTGGCACTTATTTGAAAGCGCTCGCAGCCCATGACAATGGCGTGCCTTTCTATGTGGCGGCGCCCTCGTCTTCGATTGATTTTGCTCTGCGCGATGGCTTGCGCGAAATCCCCATTGAAGAGCGCCATGCAAAAGAGGTGACGCATGTGACGGGTGAGACGGAGACGGGCGATTTGGCCACCATTCGTGTCACGCCTCAAAATTCACAAGCGCG
>CAWUNF010000301.1:0-2863 GCA_963923195.1 uncultured Hyphomicrobiales bacterium
CTTCGACCATCATTTTGAAAGCTTGGCCGAGCAGAAAGTCACCGACGAGCACGCTGGCTTCATTGCCCCAGAGCATGCGCGCTGCAAGTTTGCCGCGGCGCATATCGCTCTGGTCGACAACGTCATCATGCAGCAGCGTTGCTGTGTGCATAAATTCGACGGAAGCAGCCAGCTTGATCTGGCCATCGCCCTTGTAGCCGTTGAGGGCTGCGGTCGCGATGGTGAGCATGGGGCGCAAGCGCTTGCCACCCGACGAGATCAGGTGGTTGGCGACTTCCGGAATCATCGTCACATCCGAGCCTGTGCGCGACAGGATCATCGCATTGACGCGCTCCATATCGGCCTGAACCAGGCCGAGCAGGCGGGCAATGCCGGCTTCGGCCGACTTTTCTTCAAGCGGAATGACGACGCCCACGGGGAGGCCCTTCTGTTTACTCTTCAGACGCGGCAAACTAGGGAGATCGCAGGGGCTCGGCAAGGCCCCTCGGATGCTCAACTTTCGGAGGCGCCTATCTTTCCCGCAAGCTGCTCCCTCAATCGGGGTCGCATGGTCGAATTGTTCAAGACGAATGATCTCGTCCTGATTTCGGCCATCGAGGCATTTTTGGCCTCGGCGGGGGTCTCTTTCTTTGTCGCGGACCAGCATATGAGCGCGACCGAGGGCTCGCTTGGCTTCCTGCCGCGCCGCTTCATGGTTGAGGCGGCGCAAGCCAATCGTGCGCGGGATCTGATCCGGGGCGCAGGTTTCGACTGCGATTTCACCCATGGTTGAGACGGCAACCGATCTTTTGCTGGGCGGGCGCCTCAAGCTTGAACAGTCTCTGCGGGGGCATCGGGCCGGCACGGATGCCATTTTGCTGGCGGCATCTGTGCCCGAGGAATTTGCCGGCGTGCTGGCCGATGCAGGTGCGGGGGTCGGCACGGCGGGGCTTGCGGCCGCTCGGTCGCGCCCGGGCCTCGACCTGCTTCTCATTGAGCGTGAGCCGGAGCTTGCCGCTTTGGCGGTACGCAATCTTGCGGCCAATGGTGTGCGCGGTCAGGTCGTGACTTGCGATCTTCTTGACCCGAAAAGCCGCCGTGCGGCTGGTGTGGATGATGGCGCCGCCGGTCTCGTGATCTCCAACCCGCCCTTTCTGGACCCCGGCGAAGTCAGAGCCTCGCCCGATGATCTGCGGGCCCGTGCTCATGTTTTCGAGGGGGCGGGCGGGCTTGAAAGCTGGATTCGCGCCTGCGTCGCCATCGCTTCAGCGCAGGCCGAGATGATCCTGATCCATCGGGCAGATCGTTTAGGCGAGCTGCTGGCAGCGCTTCAGGGACGGACCGGGGCCATCCGTGTTCTGCCCATCCATCCGCGTGCGGGGGAAGAGGCAAGCCGTGTGCTGATCCGTGCGAAAAAGGGCAGCCGCGCGCCCTTCAGCCTGCGACCGCCTTTGGTGCTGCATCAGGCGGATGGGTCTTTTACGCCGGAGGCCGAGGCCATCCATCGGGGAGAGGCCCGCATCCGCTGGTAATCTCAGCGACAGACGCGGCGGTAATCGACGCGCGGGCCCCAAGGGGTGCGGTGGACGATACGCTCCGTCCAGCAGCGAGGCCCATGGTGGCGCCAGCCATAATGATGTCCGCGCTCATAGCTGCGATCATGGCCGTGCCCATAGCCTCCACCATATCCCCATTGCACGGTCTCGATCTGCGCGGCCGGCCGCTGCGGGGCGCCAGCGCCCGTCAAAGGCATGGCACCGGCAGGTCCCGCAAGGGCGATGATCAGGGCGGCCGCCGTGCCGAATTTTGCGAGGGTCATGTTGGTTTCTCCTCCGAATCCCGCCCGATTTCAGGCGTTGCAGCAGGAGTATCCTTTGGCACCTGAATAGGGTCTGAGCCCGATGTTCATCGCCGGTTCAGGCGGCAATTGACCGTCCGCCACCTGAACTCTAGTTTGCGCCGCAATTCATGCCTCCAACGCCCAAGGCTTCCCATCATGACGACTGCCGCGCTCGACCCTGCGCGCTCCTTTCAAGGCCTGATCCTCACGCTGCAGAAATTCTGGGCGGAGCAGGGCTGTGTCATTCTGCAGCCCTATGACATGGAAGTGGGGGCGGGCACGTTCCATCCGGCAACGACCTTGCGCTCGCTCGGCTCTAAGCCCTGGAAAGCGGCTTATGTGCAGCCCTCGCGCCGCCCGAAAGATGGCCGCTATGGCGAGAACCCAAACCGTCTGCAGCATTACTATCAGTTCCAAGTCATTCTGAAGCCATCGCCGCCCGATCTGCAGGATCTCTATCTGCGTTCACTCGCGGCAATCGGCGTTGATGCCAAACTGCATGACATTCGCTTCGTGGAAGATGATTGGGAAAGCCCGACACTTGGCGCTTGGGGTCTTGGCTGGGAATGCTGGTGCGATGGCATGGAAGTCTCGCAATTCACTTACTTCCAACAGGTCGCCGGCATTGAATGTTCGCCCGTGTCCGGCGAACTCACCTACGGTCTCGAGCGTCTGGCCATGTATGTGCAGGGCGTCGAGAATGTCTATGACTTGAACTTCAACGGCCTCGAAGGCGCCGATAAAATCACTTACGGCGATGTCTTCTTGCAGGCCGAACAAGAATATTCGCGCCACAATTTTGAACATGCCGACACGGGCTTGCTCTTCCAGCAATTCAAAGATGCGGAAGCCGAATGCAAAGCTTTGCTCGAAAAGGGTGATGCGGGTGAGCGCCATCTGATGGTGCTGCCGGCCTATGACCAATGCATCAAGGCATCGCATCGCTTTAATCTGCTCGATGCGCGCGGCGTCATTTCGGTGACGGAACGCCAGAGCTATATTTTGCGCGTGCGCGAATTGGCGAAAGCCTGTGGCGCAGCATGG
>CAWUNF010000302.1:0-2857 GCA_963923195.1 uncultured Hyphomicrobiales bacterium
CATCCTTGTCGATGAAGCCATCTTCAAAGCTCTTCTTCGCATTGTCCCAAGCGCCGCCGCCTGACGTCATCGACACGGCCACGAAGAGGCCGTTGACGATCACGCCGAGGAGCGAGGCTCCGAGCGCTGCAAATGCATTGGCCTTCGAGCCTGAGATCGCCAGCACGCCGAAATAAGCGACGAGTGGTGCGAGAACGGGGAGAAGCGAGGGGATGATCATTTCCTTGATCGCCGCCATCGTCAGCATGTCGACCGCGCGACCATAATCAGGGCGCTGCGTGCCCTGCATGATGCCCGGCATTTCCTTGAACTGGCGGCGGACTTCTTCCACCACCGAACCCGCCGCACGACCGACTGCCGTCATGGCAACGCCGCCGAACAGGTAAGGAATGAGACCGCCGAAGATCAGGCCCGCAACGACGTAGGGATTGGAGAGATCAAAAGAGACCTGACCAATGCCTTTGAAGTAGGGGCGACCTTCCGCGATGAAGGCTTGCAGATCGTTGGTATAGGCGGCGAAGAGCACGAGGGCGCCGAGACCGGCGGAGCCGATCGCATAGCCCTTGGTGACAGCCTTCGTCGTATTGCCAACCGCATCAAGCGCATCGGTTGAATGACGCACTTCCTTCGGCAGGCCCGACATTTCAGCAATGCCACCAGCATTGTCGGTGACAGGGCCAAATGCATCGAGAGCGACAATCATGCCAGCAAGGCCCAGCATCGTCGTGACCGCAATCGCCGTGCCATAGAGGCCCGCGAGTTGATAGGTCGAGATGATGCCGCCGACGATCACGAGCGCCGGCAAAGCCGTCGACTCGAGCGAGACAGCGAGACCCTGAATCACATTTGTGCCGTGGCCCGTGACCGATGCTTGCGCAATCGACACAACCGGACGCTTGCCCGTGCCGGTGTAATATTCCGTGATCCAGACAATGAGACCATTCACCACAAGGCCGATAAGACCGCAGATGAAGAGGTTTGTGCCTGTCAGCGCAATGCCGCCGACTTCACCGAACTTGCCCCAACCAACCGTCAGGCTTGTGGCTGCGCCCAAACCAATGACCGACAAAAGTGTTGTCGCCCACAGGCCCTTATAAAGCGCGCCCATAATGTTCTGGTTGGCACCAAGCTTGACGAAGAATGTGCCGATGATCGACGTCACAATGCAAGTCGCGCAAATGGCGAGCGGATACATCATCGTCGACAAGATCACATCTTTGCCCGCGAAGAAGATCGCGCCGAGCACCATTGTTGCAACAACAGTCACCGCATAGGTCTCGAACAAGTCAGCGGCCATGCCGGCGCAATCGCCAACATTGTCACCGACATTGTCGGCAATCGTCGCAGGATTGCGCGGATCATCTTCTGGAATGCCAGCTTCAACCTTGCCAACAAGGTCAGCGCCGACGTCCGCACCCTTGGTGAAGATGCCGCCGCCCAGACGCGCGAAGATCGAAATCAGCGAAGCGCCGAAACCAAGTGCGACAAGCGCATCAATCACGACACGATCTGAAGGCTTCATGCCCATTGGGCCTGTGAGAATGGCGAAGTAAACAGCCACACCCAAAAGCGCGAGACCAGCAACGAGCATGCCCGTCACAGCGCCCGCCTTAAAGGCGACATCAAGGCCTGCTGCGAGTGACTTGGAAGCAGCTTGGGCCGTACGCACATTGGCGCGCACCGAGACATTCATACCGATGAAGCCTGCTGCGCCCGAGAGCACAGCGCCGATCAGAAAGCCGATCGCGACTGTCCAACCGAGCAAGAAACCAATGACGACGAAGAGCGCAACGCCGACATAGGAAATGGTGAGATATTGGCGGCGCAAATAGGCCTGGGCCCCTTCAGCGATCGCATTGGCGATCTCTTGCATTTTCTGATTGCCCGCATCAGCCGCCATCAACTGCTGAATGGTGAAGGCGCCGTAGACGACGGACAAAAGCCCGCCGAGAATAATCAGCCACATCAAACTCATTGACTCCGCCCTTTCTTGGGACCGTGACATCGGCCCTTGGTGGTTTCTGCCCTTGTTCGTTTCTGCCCTTGGCCCCTCACGGGGTCTTTTGGGGGTTCACCAGTTTAGGCCCCGACTCAACGGGGCTGCAATGGGTGGCGAACCATACTGCACTTATAGTCCAGAGCCGACATGTGGAACAGTGCGGCCAAGCTTATGCCCGTCCGCCCCTGTCAGAGCCCTGCAAAAATGGCTAAAAGGGCGATCATGGACCAAAGGCTCACAGATCGCGATTCGATAGCACGCGACAGCGCAGCGCTTTTGGCGCAGATGCGCGCCACCCGCCCGCTTGTCCAAGTCATCACCAATTTCGTGTCTATGGATATGGCAGCCAATGTGCTGCTCGCTTTGGGCGCGGCCCCAGCAATGGTCCATGCCCCGGAAGAGACACCCGATTTCGTGCGCAAAGCCGCTGCATTGGTGATCAATACTGGAACTTTATCGGCCGCTTCCGCGCAAGCGATGGATGTGGCGACAGCCGCCGCCCGCACACATGGCGTGCCGTGGGTCTTGGATCCTGTCGGGGCTGGCGGTTCGGCCTTTCGTGATGCAACCATTGCCAATCTGTTGCGTCGCCGACCACAGGTCATTCGCGGCAATGCGTCTGAGATTATGGCGGTCGCGCGCATTGCTGGCCTGACCCAAGCCGCAGGCGCCCCACGCGGTCCTGAATCCACCCATGCCACTGATGAGGTGGCCGAACTGGCGCAACGTTTGGCGCGCCACGCACTCTGCACGGTGGCGGCCACAGGAGCTGTTGATTTCATCACAGATGGACGACGCAACCTGCGCCTGGCTAATGGCTCGCCTTTGATGACACGTGTCACGGCGCTTGGTTGCGGC
>CAWUNF010000303.1:0-2856 GCA_963923195.1 uncultured Hyphomicrobiales bacterium
GCTCTTGCGGTCTTGAAGCACTGCGGCGCTTTAGCTAGAAGCGCATCAGACTTTCTCTCCGGACCCTTTTGGCATGTCACAACAAAACCCCGCTGCTTATCGTCCGGATATTGATGGATTGCGTGCGCTGTCCATCATTCTGGTCGTCATGTTTCATTTGCGTGTTGGCTTTACGCGCGGTGGCTATATTGGGGTCGATGTTTTCTTCGTCATTTCCGGTTTCTTGATCACGGGCCTGATCGCGAAAGAAGCGCAATCATCTAGCTTTAGTTTTGCGCAATTTTATGAGCGACGCATTCGTCGTCTCTTTCCCGCTTTATTCGCGGCTTTTCTTGCAACAAGTTTGGCCTCGTGGTGGATCCTCTTCCCCTCTGAATTGGAATCCTATGGGCGGCAATTGGCCTCGGCCATCGGCTTTGCGGCCAATATGTTTTTTTATGCGGGCGCTGGTTATTTTGCTGATGATTCAGCCATGCAACCTTTGCATCACACATGGTCGCTGGCGGTTGAAGAACAATTTTATCTCTTCTTCCCGATTTTGCTTTTACCTTTGTTGCGGCTCGATCGACGCAAACTCATCGCCTTATTGTGGGTGCTTGCCACTTTGTCTTTCGCGCTCAGCCTCTATTGGATGAAAGACGATAATCAAGAAGCTGCATTCTATCTTTTGCCTGCACGTGCCTGGGAGCTTTTGCTTGGCGCTTTGGTCGCTTTAAACGGCGTGCCTACGCTGCCCAATCGCGCATGGCGCAATGGCGCTTCGCTCTTGGGTGTGATCGCCATTATTGCGGCGGCCGGAGCCTTTAACAAAAATGTGCCATTTCCCGGTTGGAGCGCGCTTGTGCCCTGCATAGGGGCTGCTTTGATCATTCATGCGGGGCGCGAACGCGATACATGGGTCTATCGCGCTTTTTCTCTGCGCTATGTTGTGCTGATCGGTCTGGCTTCTTATTCGATCTATGTGTGGCATCAGCCTTTGATCGTTTTGTGGAAGTCACGTTTTGATATTTATCTCTCGGTCTCTGACCGTCTCATCTTGGGCGCTTTGTCGCTGGCGATTGGCTTTGCTTCATGGGCCTTCATTGAGCGGCCCTTCCGCTATGGGTCGCTTCTTCCAACGCGTCGCGCGGTCTTTTGGGGCGCTGGCACAGCAATGGCCTCTGGCCTTGCGATCGCCTTTGTCTTGGTGGCTGGCAATGGATTTGAAAATCGCTTTCCAGAAGAAGCGCGTCGTCTTGCTGCTTGGAAATATCATCCGCCAGAAACTGAATTTTCAAAAGCGCGTTGCTTCATTGGTCGTGCGCAGGCAGATCGTCCGCAAGTTGATGAGATTTGCGTGCGTCTGCAGCCGGGCAAAAAGAACTTTTTGCTTTTGGGCGATAGTCATGCCGGTCATTGGATCACGGCTTGGCAAGAAGCCGCGCCATCCGATGCCAATTTGATGTTGGCAGCCGCGTCAGGATGCAAGCCTGTGTTGCGCGATCCCGCAGGCGCGCCGCGTTGCCGTGCTGTCATGGATTGGGCGTTTCAAGACTTTCTCCCCAAGAACCGATTGGATGGTGTGATCATCTCGGCCAATTGGGTTATGTCCGATGTGGCGCGCGTGCCAGAGACTGTGCGCTTCCTGAAGCAATATGCTGACAAAGTTTATGTGGTTGGCCCTGTGCCGATTTATCTCGACACAGTGCCGCGTCTTCTCTTGCGCGCTGTCTTGCATAAGGATGAGAGTGTGATTGATCGGCGGCGTGATCCCGCGCGCTTTCCGCTCGACAAGGCTTTGGCAGATGCGCTGCGCAATGAGCCCGCAATTTATCTTTCGATGATCGACACTCTATGCGAAGAGCGCACATGTTTGGTGCGCACGCCTGATGGTGAGCCTCTGCATTTCGATTATGGGCATGTCAGCCATAAAGGCGGGCTCGAAGTCGCTCGCCGCTTGCGGGAGCGCAATTCTTTCCCAATGGATTGAGCACGCGCCTATTGCGCTTTCTCAAAGGTGAGCTCGATAAATTCGCTGGCGCGCTCGCCCCAGACAGTAATGCCCGAGCCAAAGCGCACATCGACACGCTCAGGCAGGCCCGGTTGCGGGGCGCGGTAGCGCGCCAAGACAAGGCCCGCAAGACCATCGCCAATGCGCCAATTGGCCTGCGCTTTTGAGCCGGGTTTGAATTTCACACGGGCGCCTCGTTCCATCGCTGCTCTCCAATCCAGATGACGCGATTGATCATGAGAGCCTAGGCTTGGGGCGGCGCGAAAGTCGTGCCTGAATGAGCGTCTTTCGCCTCAAATCGGCGGCGATTTGCTTAAATGAAAGGCGAAGATCAGAGCCTTTCGACATCGTGCTGTGATGAGAGCGCGCGCCAGGCTCTTTGTCCTACAAAGAGGCCGAGCCATGCCCCCGCACTCGACCAAACAAAGCCCGCTATCTCCCCCGTGCGTCCGGGGATCCATAGTTGGGCAATTTCAACCGCACCACTGAGCCAACACAGGCCTATAGCGGCTGTCAGACGCGCCATTTTGTGACGCGCGCCAGGCACGAAAACGGCTCCCGTCATTGCATAGGCCATGACATGTTCAAAATGGCTCGATGCGCCCGTGTGCGGACGCATGGAGCCCGGCACAAGCGACAAATAGAGGATCAGCGCCACGCATAGCCAAAATGCAGGCGGCGACAGGCGTGCGATCAGCTCCGTGAGATGATTCATATGCGAGGTGATGGCGCGAGATGATTGCTAAGGCAAGGGCGCTCAAGGGAAGGGCAAGGGGGGCAAGGGCAGGCAAGGGCCTCTGCCGCCAGCTCATATGCTTGGTTCTTTTTCAAAAACCGTGGCGGCAGAGCCCAAACGGCCCGCCGTT
>CAWUNF010000304.1:0-2836 GCA_963923195.1 uncultured Hyphomicrobiales bacterium
TGGTCGGTTCCATCATCTCGGCCGTTGACTTGCGCGAGAAGTGGTGTTTTCTGCACTAAAGGTCAATAGATGGAATATCTGCATGGATATGCAAGAATCAGCAGGCTTGTCTCTCCTCACCGTGACCGAGGCTGCAGATTATTTGCGAATGGGCGAGCGCAAGCTCTACGAACTCGTGGCCGAGGGCGGCGTGCCCTGCACCAAGGTCACGGGAAAGTGGTTGTTCCCGCGCGCTGAGCTGGACCGCTGGCTGCTCTCGGGGCTCGCTCGCCCGGCTGGCATGGTGCCCGCCGATCCGCCGCCCATTGTTGGGGGCAGTCACGATCCGCTGCTGCAATGGGCGCTGGCCGAAAGCCGCGCCGGGCTCGCTATGCTGCCCGAGGGGAGCGAGGCTGGCTATCAGCGCTTTTTGAAAGGCGAGGTCATCGCGGCCGCGATTCATTTTCACAGTCTCGATGATGTCACCGCCGATGCCAATGTCGCCATCGTCTCGCGCGAGCCTGCGCTTTATGACAGTGTGCTGATCGCCTTTGCCGCACGCGCGCAGGGCTTCGTGGTGGCGAAAGGTAATCCGCACAAGATCGCTTCGCTGCAGGACGCCTGCGCGCGCAAAGCGCGTTTGATCGCGCGGCCAACAGGTGCTGGCGCGCAACAATTGCTGGAAGCTTTGATGAAGCAGGCAGGCATAGGGTCGCGCGATCTGCCTGCTGCAATTGTTGCACCCACAGGACCAGATATTGCTCATGCCATTCGCGCCGGGATTGGTGATTTCGGTATCGCGACTGAGGCCATTGCACTCGCCGCTGACATGGATTTTGTGCCGATCCTGACTGAGCGTTTCGATCTCATCATGCGCCAGCGCGATAGCTATCGGCCTGCCCTGCAAAAGCTGCTCGCGCTTCTGCGCAGTTCCGCTTTTAGCGAACATGCGCGCGAACTCGGCGGGCTTGATGTGCGCGAGGCGGGACAGGTGCGCTACGCGCCTTGACGCTTGAGATGCGCAAAGGCCTGTGACATCATCTCTCAAAAATCGGGAGGATATGATGTCACAACTGACAAGGCTTGGCTCGGTCGTTGCGCTGATGAGCGCTTTGATCTGTGCACCAGCCCATGCGGATGATTTCTACGCAGGCAAAACGATCACCATCATTGTCGGCAGTGGTGCAGGCGGTGGCTATGACACTTATGCGCGTCTGTTTGCGCGTCACCTGCCACGCTTCATTCCCGGTCGCCCCACGATCGTTGTGCAAAATATGCCGGGCGCTGGCAGTGCGCGTGCCGCAGGCCATCTCGCGCGCATCGCGCCCAAAGACGGCACGGCCATGGGCATCATTCAGCCGGGCGCACTTGTTGGGCCACTCTTTGAAGGCAAGCCCGATCCAAACTATGATGCCACGCAATTCCTTTATTTAGGCAGCGCGGATTCAAGCAATCGCGTCTGCATCACAATGGCAGATTCAAAAATCAAAACATTCGATGATGCGCAGCGCATTTCATCTATCGCAGGCACAGCGGGAAATGGCTCCTCCTCACGCGACTATGCGTTCCTGCACAAGAACACGTCCAACGCCAAGTTCAATTTGGTGGGCGGCTATGAAGGCATGGCCAATCTGTTCCTCGCGCTTGAGCGCGGCGAAGTCGATACGATTTGCGGCTTTGACTGGGCGAGTGTGAAAGCACAAAGACCAACTTTCGTGCGCGAGAAGAAGATCAATATTCTCGTGCAAGCCGGTCTTGAACCCTTTCATGAGTTGACCGAACTGGGCGTGCCCGAAATCTGGAAATATACGCAAGGCGAGCGCAACACAGCGATTGTCAAACTCGTGGTCGCGCAGCAACTCTTCGGCCGCCCTTTCATGTTCCCACCTGGCACGCCGAAAGAGCGTGTTGATCAACTGAGGGCCGCCTTCGACAAAGCCTTCTCTGATCCAGAACTGCTTGCCGATGCAGCCAAGATGGGCGCCGATATTACGCCCGCAAGCGGCGCTAAAGTTCAGGACACGATCAAGGGCATGTATGCAGCCTCGCCTGATCTGATCGCTGCAGCCTCCAAGGCCATTCGCGAATAATCACGTCGCCAGCGACACGCGCTCCTCTAGACCGGGAGCGCGTGCCCGCAATTGCGGAATAATCGCCTCTGCAAAAATCTCCTGACAGGCACGCCCCACAAGATGCGCAGGCCCGCTGCCGCGCTCATCCATCCACACAAGTTGCAGTGAACGCACAGGCGTTGAAGATGGAAATGGGGCCAGCGTCACATCATCCGCATTGACGCCTGCTGCAAATAAACAGAGCGGCGTCGAGACCGCCCAGCCGAGCCCCTTGCGCACACCATCAATGATGGCAAATGAGGAATCAAATTCCAGCGTGCCATGCGGCGTAATGCCGAAGCGTTGGAGATGATGATCAATGATGTGCGACAGACGTCGCTTGGAGCCAAAGCGCACCAATTCCATCCGCGCAGCAATCTCGGCCACATCCACCCAATCACGCGGCACTGTCTCCTGTTTGGGGAGCACCATCAATAAAGGTTCCGTGAGCAAGGGCATGACTTGCGCGCCATCAATCGTGTCGGGCTGCTCTGTCGTCACGATCATGTCGAAATGGCCAGCGCAAAGTTCTGGCATCAATGGATGCGTCGTGCCGCTGGTGATGGAGAGGGAACCCACACGGCCTTTCAATTGCGCGACGAGATGCGGCAACAAAGCCACCGCCACAGATTCAATCAGGCCAATGTGAAGCTCTGGAATATCACGCTCACGATAGCGCGCGACGCCAGCGCGAATATCGTCGAACTCGCCAAATAATTTGCGAGCGCGCTGGCGCAGATAATGAC
>CAWUNF010000305.1:0-2832 GCA_963923195.1 uncultured Hyphomicrobiales bacterium
ATTATCGCGTCGAGATCATCTGATCCAAAGGCTTGAGCTTCATGAAAGCCGTTGTCGTTCTTTTCCCGGGCTCTAATCGTGAAGGCGATGCCGTGCGCGCGCTGGAATTGGCGATTGGCAAAAAGCCCCAGATTGTCTGGCATGCTGAAACAGAATTGCCGGCCGGCACTGATCTTGTTTTGCTGCCGGGTGGTTTCAGCTATGGCGATTATTTGCGCTGCGGCGCGATTGCGGGTCGCGCCGCCATTATGGATGCGGTTCGTGCCCATGCTGCACGCGGTGGTCTCGTGCTTGGCATTTGCAACGGTTTCCAGATTCTCTGCGAAGGTGGATTGCTGCCCGGCGTTTTGATGCGCAACAAAGATCTGCGCTTCATTTGCAAGATGCAGCATTTGCGCGTCGAGCGCGCAGACACAGCCTTCACGCGCGCCTATACAAAGAACCAAGTCATCAAAGTTGCCATCGCGCATGGCGAAGGCAATTATGAGGCGGATGAAGAAACGATCAAGCGCCTCGAAGGCGATGGTCGCGTGGCTTTCCGCTATTGCGATGATAAGGGCATTATCGGCGGTCTCGCCAATCCAAACGGCTCAACCAATGACATTGCAGGCATTTATTCAGACAAGCGCAATGTGCTTGGCATGATGCCGCATCCCGAAAATCTTATCGATCCGCTCGTTGGCGGCATCGATGGCGCAGGCCTGTTCAAGAGCCTTGTTGCTGCGTGATCTTTTTGAAATCAGCGTTAAATAAAAGAAAAGAGCCAGCCGAAAGGCTGGCTCTTCTGTTTTGGAAACATGCGTTTCACATTAGAAGCGATAGACGATGCCTGTTGAGATCATCCACGGATCGAGGCGCACTTTTGCAGTGACAGGGCTACCACCTGTTGCGCCTGTTGCATCCGGGCGCAGCCAGAATTTTTTGACATCGATATTGAGGCCCCAATTCTTGTCGAGCATATAGTCAAAGCCTGCTTGCACAGCAAAGCCAGGTGCATTTTTGACTTTGAAAGCGGTGAAGCCGCCTTTCGGATCATTGTTGAAAGTGAATGTGTAATTCGGGCCAGCACCCACATAAGGCTTGAAGGCGCCGAAATCCGTGAAGTGATATTGTAGTGTCAGGGTTGGTGGCAGCAGCCATGTGCGGCCAATCGTGCCCTGTCCAGCCAAAGCGCCCGTGCCCTTCACATTATGCGGGCTCACGCCAAGGATCAGTTCGGCGGCAATATTCTTGGTGAAGAAATAGCTGATGTCGAGTTCAGGAATCACCGAGTCCGAGGCCTTCAGGCTTGAAGTCGGGGCGCCCGTGCCCACGGTCACGGAGGCGCTGTCACGCGGCAAAACAGAGACGGCACGCACGCGAATCATCCAAGGCGAGGGTTCAGCGAGGATCGGGGCCGGGGCCTTGGAACGGGCCGGAATGTCAGCGGCAAAAGCCGGAAGAGCGGTCGAGGCCAAAAGGCTGGCCAAGACGGCGCGGGAAAGGGATTTCATGAGATGGTCCACTTCGAACATTGAGAATTTTCAGAGGCGGGAGGCACCTCTGGACGAACGGACCCATTTTGATGAGGAAGCTGTCGCGCGACATGATCCACGTCAAAAATGGGGCGCAACCTTAGTCGTGGGATGTGACCTTTTCGGCGCTGGAATCGATTGCTTTGGGGCCGCGTGAGGGCTAATCGAAAATATAGCTCCCCCGGGCCTTTTCAGGCTCGCCGCCAGAGGGCCTCCACTTGAGCCAGTCGATTGAAATTACGCCCCAGCTTGTCGCCGAACATGGCCTGAAGCCGGACGAATATGAGCGCATTCTCAAGCTGATCGGGCGCACGCCCTCGCTGACCGAGCTCGGTATTTTCTCGGCCATGTGGAACGAGCATTGTTCCTACAAATCCTCGCGGCTGCATTTGCGCAAGCTGCCGACCAAGGCGCCGTGGGTCATTCAGGGACCGGGCGAAAATGCAGGCGTCATCGACATTGGCGATGGCCAGGCCTGCGTCTTCAAAATGGAAAGCCACAATCACCCGTCCTTCATCGAGCCCTATCAGGGCGCGGCGACCGGCGTTGGCGGCATTTTGCGCGACGTCTTTACAATGGGCGCGCGCCCCATCGCTTGCTTAAACCTGCTGCGCTTTGGTGCGCCGGAACATGCCAAGACTCGTCATCTTGTGTCGGGTGTCGTTGCGGGCATTGGCGGCTATGGCAATTCGTTTGGCGTGCCGACAGTTGGTGGCTCCGTCAATTTCCACACGCGCTATGACGGCAATATTCTCGTCAATGCAATGGCTGTTGGTCTCGCGAAGGCTGATGAGATTTTCTACGCGAAAGCGACAGGCGTTGGTCGCCCGATTGTTTATCTCGGCTCCAAGACGGGCCGCGATGGCATTCACGGCGCAACAATGGCGTCCGCTTCTTTTGAAGCCGATGCGGAAGAAAAGCGCCCAACCGTTCAAGTTGGTGACCCCTTCTCTGAAAAGCTGTTGCTCGAAGCCTGCCTCGAAATCATGGCCAAGGGCTGCGTGATTGCGATTCAAGATATGGGTGCGGCTGGCCTCACCTCTTCCGCCGTTGAAATGGGTGCGAAGGGTGGTCTCGGCATCGAGCTTGATCTTGATAAAGTGCCGTGCCGCGAAGAAGGCATGACCGCTTACGAAATGATGCTGTCGGAAAGCCAAGAGCGCATGCTCATGGTGCTTGATCCTGTGAAGGAAAAAGAAGCGGAAGCGATCTTCACCAAATGGGGTCTCGATTTCGCAGTCATCGGCAAGACGACGGATACGAAGCGTTTTGTCATCAAGCATAAGGGCAAGATTGAAGCTGATCTGCCGATCATGGA
>CAWUNF010000306.1:0-2822 GCA_963923195.1 uncultured Hyphomicrobiales bacterium
GGCAACCAATGATCTGCAGCTTTGGTGGTGGGCACATCATCGGCATGTGGGTCGGTGAAGCGCGCATAATACCAAGATGAATCGACGAATGTGTCCATCGTGTCGGTTTCACGACGAGCCGCCTTGCCACATTGCGGGCAATTGACGTGTTTCCATGTCGGATGATGATCAAGCGGATTGCCCGGACGATCAAATGTCACATCTTCTGGCAGTTTGACGGGCAGATCAGCGACGGGCACCGGCAAAGTGCCGCAATCATCGCAATGAATGACGGGGATTGGGCAGCCCCAATAGCGCTGACGAGAAATACCCCAATCGCGCAATTTGAAATTGACTTGGCGTTCGCCTTGCGGCTTGCCATCCATCATTGTGGCTTCAAGACGACGTGCAACTTCTTCCTTTGCCGCAGGGATTTCCATCCCATCCAAAAAGCGCGAATTGATCATTGTGCCTTCGCCATCATAGGCGGTTGCACCAATTTCAAATGTCGCAGGCTCTTGACCCTCAGGGCAGACAACGGGTGTTGCACCCAAATGATAAGCGCGCGCAAAATCCAAATCGCGCTGGTCATGCGCAGGGCAACCAAAAATAGCGCCCGTGCCATAATCCATCAGCACGAAATTCGCGATCCACACGGGGATCTGCCAAGAAGGATCAAACGGATGCTGCACGCGCAGGCCCGTATCAACGCCCTTCTTCTCAGCCGTTTCCAGTGTGGCCACCGAAGTGCCCATGCGGCGACATTCTTCAATAAAGGTTTGAATTTTTGGATCAGCTTTGCCAGCTGCTATAGCGAGTGGATGATCGGCAGAGAGCGCGAGGAATTTTGCGCCAAACAAAGTGTCAGGACGCGTCGTATAAACCT
Organism: uncultured Hyphomicrobiales bacterium; assembly: GCA_963923195.1. Lineage (GTDB taxonomy): Bacteria > Pseudomonadota > Alphaproteobacteria > Rhizobiales > Beijerinckiaceae > Terripilifer. Next base: position 866 of record CAWUNF010000306.1, read on the forward strand.
CGATTGTCTTGTCAGAGGTGATGGCGTTTTTGTCCAAAGCAAAGCGGACACGCAGACCTTCTGAGCGACCAATCCAATTCTTCTGCATCAGCCGGACTTTTTCCGGCCAGCGCTGCAAATCATCGAGCGAATCGGACAGATCTTGCGCGAAATCAGTGATTTTTAAAAACCATTGCGTCAGCTCACGCTGTTCAATGACGGCACCTGAACGCCAACCGCGTCCATCAATCACTTGTTCATTGGCAAGCACGGTTTGATCAACCGGATCCCAATTCACTTTGGATTTTTTGCGCGTCACCAAACCCGCTTTTAGAAAATCCAAAAAGAGACGTTGCTGATGCTTGTAGTAAGTCGGATCGCAAGTGGCGATTTCACGCGACCAATCAAGCGACAGACCCATCGACTTTAGCTGACCGCGCATGGTCGCAATATTGTCATAGGTCCATTTGGCCGGATGGCTCTTATTCTGCATGGCGGCATTTTCAGCCGGCATGCCGAAAGCATCCCAGCCCATTGGATGCAAAACATTGAAGCCGCGGGCGCGTTTATACCGAGCCACAACATCGCCCATTGCGTAATTGCGGACATGGCCCATATGGATGCGCCCCGATGGATAGGGGAACATTTCCAACACATAATATTTGGGACGCGGGTCCGCATTATTGGTTTGGAACGTGTTTCGTTCCGCCCATTTTTTCTGCCATTTTCCTTCCGCTTCGCGCGGATTGTAGCGTTCCGACGTCATGAAATGATCAATGCTCTTGGGTGGCGAGCCAGTTCGGCTCTGCGGCTATCGCGAATGCCCGGCAAAGAGCATGATTTCCGAGCGGGGGTCAATCTTTGCTGCGCTTTGTAGGCATTTCGCCTCGGTCCTGTTAAATCCTGCGCCGAAAGGAATTTTGGCATGGCTGAGCCGCAAAAAGATGTCGTCACCGCTTTGCAAGAGGTGAAGGCCCGTATGGACCGATCCGCCCATGATGCGGGTCGCGATCCAAGTGCCGTCCAGCTTGTTTGCGTGAGCAAGGGCAAGACGGCGGAAGAGATTTTGCCGGCTCTGGAAGCGGGCGAGCGCGTCTTTGGGGAAAACCGTGTCCAAGAGGCCCAGAAAAAATGGCCGCCTCTGCGTGAACGCTTCGCGGGTCTCGAATTGCATCTGATTGGCCCGCTGCAGACCAATAAGGTGCGCGATGCTCTGGCCCTGTTTGACGTCATTGAGACCCTTGACCGCCCCAAACTCGCGGAAGCTTTGGCGAAGGAAATTCAAGTGAGTGGGCGAAGCCCTGAGCTTTTCATCGAGGTGAATACAGGCCGCGAGCCGCAAAAGGCAGGAATTTTGCCGGAAGAGGCGGATGCCTTTATTGCGCTCTGTCGGGATCAGCTCAGGCTTAATGTGACGGGGCTCATGTGTATTCCGCCTGCCGATGAACAAGCCTCCCCCCATTTTGCGCTCCTGTCCCTCATTGCCAAGCGCAATGGCCTTGCCAAATTATCAATGGGCATGAGCGCGGATTATGATCTTGGCATTCAATTGGGCGCGACCCATGTCCGTGTCGGATCAGCGCTTTTTGGGGCCCGTCACGCTTTTCATTCTAACGGGTGATGACCAGTTCGACATGCTTGCCAAGGCGCGGCAGAAGGCGGCGCATATCGGCGGCTGAAATGGCAATACAGCCCTCCGTCCCGGCATAATCAGGGCGTGCCAGATGGAAGAAAATGGCGCTGCCCGCTCCCTGAACACGCGGAATCTCATTGTGACTTGTGGGGAAAACCACGTCATAGACGTCATCCTCGCGCCACAGCCTTTCATGCGATTGGGGGTGTCCAGCGGGCACGGGGCGATTGTAGCGGCCCGAGCCCGGATGGTCGCACCAGCCCATTTTGCTGCGCAGCATAGAGAGGCCGGGGGTGCAGCATAGGCGCAGCATTTTATCGGCCCGGAAGAAGCCTTTGCGTAATT
>CAWUNF010000307.1:0-2818 GCA_963923195.1 uncultured Hyphomicrobiales bacterium
TCTCGGGGCGGCGCATCAAAAGCTGCATGCCGATCCAGGAGCCGAAGGAGACGCCAGCAATCCAGCAGGCCCGCGCTTCGGGGTTGATGCCCTGCACCCAATCGAGTGCAGCGGCGGCATCTGACAGCTCGCCCGTGCCGTGATCGAAATTGCCTTGACTGCGCCCGACACCGCGAAAGTTGAAGCGCAGCACGGAGAAGCCGCGCTCAGCGAATGTATAATATAAATTATAGACGATCTGATTGTTCATCGTCCCACCGAATTGCGGGTGGGGATGCAGGATCACGGCAATTGGCGCGCCACGCTGCTTGGAGGGATGAAAACGGCCTTCCAAACGCCCAGCCGGGCCCGTGAAAATGACTTCAGGCATTGTGATCCTCAACCAAGGGGGCGCTTTTTGGGCCCCAAGTTCAAAAGCGTGTCAGGTCAGCCCCTTCGCTTGACTTCGTCAAAGGGCGACCCCTAATAGCTGTTAGAATTATTCTAACAGCTAAGGCCTCTCGATAGGCGGGAGGCCAACACGGGTCACGGGCGTTCTAGCACGTCGCACCCGTGCAATTGCAAGCATTTTGCGTGAGCCATCGAAACGTGATGATGCCTGAGCGGATCTATCTCGACCATAATGCCACAGCGCCGCTGCTCGCCGTTGCGCGCGCGGCTATGGTTGCGGCCTTGGATCTGCCCGGCAATGCGTCCTCGGTCCATGCGGAAGGGCGCGCCGCACGCGCCGCCATAGAGCAGGCCCGTGGCCAGGTGGCCAGCCTCTTGGGCGTTCGCCCGCGCGACATCACCTTTACCTCTGGTGGGACGGAAGCCGCTAATTTGGTCCTCTCGCCCGCGCTGTCGGATGGCGGCAAGCCGCTGACCCGGCTCTTTGTGGCAGCAGGTGAACATGCCTGCGTGCTGCAGGGGCATCGGTTTCCTGCTGAGGCTGTCACCATTGTGCCGCTCAAGGCGGATGGTCAGATTGATCTTGCCGCTTTGAAATCCCTTTTAGCCGAGGCTGAGGGCGAGCGTGTGCTTTTGGCGCTCCAAGTCGCCAATAATGAAACCGGCATCATCCAGCCGGTCGCGGAAGCGGCAGCCCTTATTCATGAGGCCGGTGGGCTCGTGGTTTGTGACGCTGTGCAGGCGGCAGGCCGCATTCCGCTCAAGGGTCTTGGCGCCGATGCGCTTTTCATTTCCGCTCATAAGATTGGCGGGCCGAAGGGCATGGGCGCTTTGGCCTTTGCCAATATCAGGCTCCATTTGACGGGTGCGGCTCTCGTGAAGGGTGGCGGTCAGGAAAAGGGCCTGCGGGCGGGCACTGAAAATATCGCTGGCATTGTAGGATTTGGCGCGGCTGCGGAAGCGGCTTCGAAAGCTGGCATGTCGGGGCTTACGGCTTTGCGTGACCGCCTTGAAGCCGACGTGGCCAAGCGTCTTCCTGATGCGGTCTTTTTCGGGCAGGGCGCTTCGCGGCTGGCCCAGACGTCTGCCTTTGCTGTGCCAGGCGTTGCGGCGGAAACTCTTTTGATCGCGCTCGACCTTGCAGGCTTTGCCGTTTCTTCCGGCTCGGCCTGTTCGTCTGGCAAGGTCCAGCCCTCGCATGTTCTGCTGAGCATGGGCGTTGAGCCGGACTTGGCCAAGGGTGCTTTGCGGGTGAGTTTGGGCTTGGACAATGTTGAGCGCGACATCGCGGCCTTTTGCGAGGCGCTCGAGAAATCGGTAAGGAATATCAGAGCGCGTTCGGATAAGAGTGCGGCCTGAGGAATTGATCGGACCGGGACGCCGGTTCGTAGTTACACGTGAAACCAAACCAGCGGTCCTTGAAACCGCCAAGGTGAGGAGAAAAGCATGGCGGCCGTCCAAGAGACTGTCGAAAAGGTGAAGTCTGTCGATGTCGATGCCTATAAATATGGCTTCGTCTCCGAGATTGAATCGGAGAAGGCGCCAAAGGGCCTCAACGAAGACATTGTTCGTTTCATCTCGGCGAAAAAGAACGAGCCCGCATGGCTGACCGAATGGCGCCTTGAAGCCTTCCGGCTTTGGAAGACCATGCGTGAGCCTGAATGGGCGCGCGTCGATTACCCAAAGATCGACTATCAAGATCTGCATTATTATTCCGCGCCAAAGAGCACGCCGGGTCCGAAAAACCTCGATGAGGTCGATCCTGAATTGCTGCGCACTTACGAGAAGCTCGGCATTCCGTTGCGCGAGCAGGAAATTCTCGCAGGCGTGCAAGAGCGTCGTGTCGCGGTTGATGCTGTGTTCGACTCTGTCTCTGTGGCGACGACCTTCAAGGCTGAACTCGCCAAGGCTGGCGTGATCTTCTGTCCGATTTCGGAAGCGGTGCATTCGCATCCTGAATTGGTGAAGAAATATCTCGGCTCTGTTGTGCCGGTGAGCGACAATTATTTCGCCACACTCAACTCGGCGGTCTTCTCGGATGGGTCCTTTGTTTACATTCCGCCGGGCGTGCGTTGCCCGATGGAATTGTCGACTTACTTCCGCATCAATGAGCAGAACACCGGCCAGTTTGAGCGCACGCTGATCATTGCCGACAAGGGCTCCTATGTGAGCTATCTCGAAGGCTGCACGGCGCCCAAGCGCGATGAGAACCAGTTGCATGCGGCTGTTGTTGAACTCGTCACGCTGGATGATGCTGAGATCAAATATTCGACGGTCCAGAATTGGTATCCGGGTGACTCGGACGGCAAGGGCGGCATTTATAATTTCGTCACCAAGCGTGGCGATTGCCGTGGGGCACGTTCCAAGATTTCATGGACGCAGGTCGAAACCGGCTCGGCCATCACTTGGAAATATCCGTCCTGCATTT
>CAWUNF010000308.1:0-2817 GCA_963923195.1 uncultured Hyphomicrobiales bacterium
GTTCATGATGCGGCATGGAATCAACCAAGGATGACCATCGCGCAAAGTCAGAGGTCAGTGCGCGCAAAGTGCCGCGCGGCTTTGGTTTTAATTCATCCGTCTCCACCAACATGCGCGCTGCTTGCAACATGGGAATATTTTGGCGGCGTGCATATTCATGCACTTGCTGCAAAGTCGCATCACCCAAGCCGCGCTTGGGCGTATTCACAATGCGCTCAAAAGCAAGATCATCCGCTGGCTGCGCGACAGCACGCAGATAGGCCAAAGCATCGCGGATTTCCATGCGCTCATAAAAGCGCGGCCCCCCAATGACGCGATAAGGCAGACCAAGCGTGATGAAGCGCTCTTCAAATTCGCGCATTTGAAAAGAAGCGCGCACAAGAATGGCAATTTCTTCGAGCGAATGTTGCTTGCGCTGCAATTGCTCAATTTCTTCACCAATGAGGCGGGCTTCTTCTTCTGAATCCCAGACGCCGGTCACACTCGGCTTTTCGCCATCTTCCCCATCGGTGAAAAGCGTCTTGCCGAGGCGGCCTTCATTATGGGTGATCAGATGCGAGGCGGCGGCTAGAATGTGACCTGTTGATCGGTAATTACGCTCCAAGCGCACCACAACGGCGCCCGGAAAATCTTTTTCAAAGCGCAGGATGTTATCGACCTCAGCGCCGCGCCAACCATAGATCGACTGATCGTCATCCCCCACGCAGCAGACATTTTGTTGCTGCTTATCGCCAGAGGTTTGGGCGAGCAGGCGCAGCCATAAATATTGAATCGTATTCGTGTCTTGATATTCATCGACCAGAATATAGCGAAAGCGCTCTTGATATTGGCGCAGCACATCTGGATTTTCTTTAAAGAGGCGCACAGCCTCGAGCAAAAGATCACCAAAGTCGGCTGCATTCAAAACTTTCAAACGCGCCTGATATTGCGCGTAAAGCTCAGCGCCCTTGCCATTGGCAAAACTTGTTGCTTCGCCCGCTGGCACGCGCGCAGGCTCAAGGCCACGATTCTTCCAGCCGTCAATCATGTGCGCCAGCGTGCGCGCAGGCCAACGCTTCTCATCGACATCATTGGCTTTGATCACCTGCTTCAAGAGACGAATTTGATCATCCGTGTCGAGAATAGTGAATTGCGATTTGAGGCCGACAAGCTCTGCATGACGGCGCAAAATCTTCGTCGAGATGGAATGGAATGTGCCAAGCCAAGGCATGCCCTCACCTGCGGGGCCAGCCAGCACGCCAATGCGCTCTTTCATTTCGCGCGCGGCTTTATTGGTGAAAGTGACAGCGAGAATTTCCTGCGCACGCGCGCGGCTTGTGGCGAGAATATGCGCGATACGCGTGGTGAGAACGCGCGTCTTGCCGGTCCCTGCCCCCGCCAAAACCAGCACCGGGCCGTCAATGGCTTCGACTGCTGCGCGCTGCTCGGGATTCAAAACGGAAAGATAATCCGCCGCGCGCGTGACAGAGGCCTGCGCACGCGCCGCCAGCCCGCCGGCCTTTGGCGTATAGCTCAAGTCATCATCAAAGCTGAACGGATCGGACAAGGCGACGTCTTCCAGAGAGGCAAGATAGGAACAAAATAAGAATCACTCGCGGTCAATCTGGGGCGGTGGGGAGAAAAAGTCGATTCCAAGCTTGTGATTATCGACGATTGAACCGCGGGCCGCGGGCCTGCGTAGCTTTCTCGACCCATTTTCGGGAACTGCTATGATGAATTTGCGCCTTGTTCTTGCCGCCCTCGCCACCTTGACCCTTGCTGGTTGCGCCAGCGCGCCAAAGCTGGACGCCGTGCCGCAACGCGCCCTTGTGCCGGAGCAATTTTTCAAAGGCCGCACTTATGCGAGCGGCGAATTCGTCAATACGATTGATGGCTCACGGCGCGGCCTCACCGCACTCATTGACGGTTCTTTCGACGGCAAGACGCTCACTTTGGTTGAATATTTCATCTTTTCCGATGGCGAGAAGGATAAGAAAACCTGGCGTCTCACCAAGACCGGCCCAACAACTTATATCGGCACACGCGAAGATGTGGCGGGGCAAGCGCAAGGGCGTCTCGATGGGCCGTTCTTTCGCCTCACTTACGACGCCGATGTGAAAGCCAAAGGCAGCGTCATCACGCTCAAATTTGATGATGTGCTGGGGCTTGAGCCCGATGGCTCTGTGCTCAATCGCGCAATCGTCTCAAAATGGGGTGTGAAGATTGGCGAAGTGACGCTGAAAATTAGCCCGCGCCCTGCAAAAGCTTCGCGGCCGCAGCACGCGCCTCTTTCGTAATCGTCGCGCCCGCCAACATGCGCGCAATTTCTTCCTGACGCTCGTCTGCGGCGAGCGGCTCCACGCGCGTGGCAATGCGCTTGGTCTTGCCGGTCTCGCCTTTAGCAATACGGAAATGACCTGTCGCACGCGCCGCCACTTGCGGCGCATGGGTGACAGCCAGCACTTGCACTTTGGCAGACAGGCGTGCGAGGCGCGCACCAATCGCATCAGCAACAGCACCACCCACGCCCGTGTCGATTTCATCGAAGACAAGTGTGGGGGCCGAGCCACGATCAGCCAGCACGACTTTCAGCGCGAGCATGAAGCGCGCAAGCTCACCGCCTGAGGCGACTTTCATCATTGGGCCGGGGCGTGTTCCGGGATTGGTCTGCACCCAAAATTCAATGCGGTCGATGCCATCTGGCCCGACATCATTGGCATCTGTATCAATCTGCGTGGTGAAAATAGCGCGTTCCAATTTGAGCGGCGCCAATTCCGCATTGACCGCTTTATCGAGGCCTTTGGCTGTTGTCGCACGCGCCTTGGAAAGCGCAAGGGC
>CAWUNF010000309.1:0-2809 GCA_963923195.1 uncultured Hyphomicrobiales bacterium
AAAACGAGCAGTAGAGCGTGTTCTTCGAGTCGCTTGCGCCGACCTTGCTCATCATCATCTCCGTTATGACAAGACCGACCAAACACAGGCCTCGTCAGGATAAAAGCTAAAGGCGCCAGCCTAACAAAGGGTAGACGGCGCTCATGGAAAACGTGCCATTTTGGTGAAGGCCCGTTTTCTGAAACCTCGGTCACTCCAGACCCCGATGCAACCACGCCCTCGGGTCCGGATCAAGGCGGGAGCCCTCTCCCGCCCGATTTGGCTTGGCCTTCAAAGATCAAGTCTCTGAAAACAAAGAGCCTTTAACTTACTTCGCGTCGGCGTCGTCGGGGCGCTTTTCGAGCACCTGATCGACCAGACCGAAATCCTTAGCCTCGCCAGAGGACATGAAGTGGTCGCGGTCCAATGTGCGCTCAATCGTGTCATAATCACGACCCGTGTGCTTCACATAGATCTCGTTGAGGCGACGCTTCACCTTCATAATATCTTCCGCATGGCGCAAAATATCGGACGCCTGGCCTTGGAAGCCGCCTGAGGGCTGGTGAACCATGACGCGGGCATTGGGCAGGCAGAAGCGCATACCAGCCTCACCTGCACAGAGCAGCAACGAGCCCATCGACGCGGCCTGGCCAATGCAGAGCGTCGAGACCTTCGGCTTGATGAATTGCATCGTATCGTAAATCGCCAAACCCGCCGTCACCACGCCGCCGGGCGAGTTGATATACATGGCGATCTCTTTCTTCGGGTTTTCAGCCTCAAGGAAGAGCAATTGGGCGATAATGACCGAGGCCATATGGTCTTCGACCGGGCCTGTCAGGAAGATGATTCGTTCACGCAACAGGCGAGAATAGATGTCGAAGCCGCGCTCGCCCCGGCTCGTATTCTCAATAACCTGTGGAATCAGATAGTTAGCATAGGTTTCGACGGGGTCACGCATCCGTTCTGTCCTCGAGCGGTCAAAAGCCGTGTTCGGCGCTGCACATGAGCCTAACATAATGACGCCGACAGCCTTGCGCAAAGGCTGCCGGCGTTATTTTGACTCCGAAAGCGTCACTTAAGGACCAAAAGCCGCGGGGTTGCGGCCCTGCCCTTGTGTCAGGCTTTAGGCCTTATCTTCGTCTTCGACCTTGAAGAGCTCATCCTTGGTCACGGTCTTTTCCGTCACCTTGGCTTGGGCGACGATGTGATCGACGACCTTTTCTTCATAGAGCGGCGCGCGCAATTCATTCAGCGCATCGCGATTGTTGCGATAATAATCCCAGACCATTTTTTCCTGACCCGGGAACTGACGCGCACGCTCGAGCAGAGCCTGTGTCATTTCATCATCTGTAATCTGCACATCGGCCACACGACCGACTTCAGCGAGCACAAGACCGAGACGCACGCGGCGTTCAGCAATGCGGCGATAATCAGCGCGCGCTGCTTCTTCCGTTGTGCCTTCTTCTTCAAAAGTCTTGCCGCCCGCTTTTTGGCCAGCTTCAACTTGCGACCAAATGCCATCGAATTCTTGGGAGACGAGGCCTTCCGGCAATTCGAAGGAATATTTCTTGTCGAGCGCATCAAGCAGTGAACGCTTCACCTTATCGCGCGATGCGCGGGTGTAATCACGTTCCAAATTGGACTTGATTGCATCCTTCAACTTGTCGAGCGCATCGAAGCCGAATTGCTTAGCAAATTCGTCGTCGATTTTCATTTCGCCCGGTACTGCAACGCTTTTCACCGTCACATCAAAAGAAGCATCGCGACCAGCAAGCTTGGGGGCGGCATAATCATCAGGGAATTTCACATGAACGGTGCGATTATCACCCGCCTTTGCGCCCATCAATTGATCTTCAAAGCCCGGAATGAATTGGCCAGAGCCCAGCACAAGATCAATGCCTTCGCCCGTGCCGCCTTCAAAAACTTCGCCGTCGATCTTGCCGACGAAATCAATGGTGAGCTTGTCGCCTTTTTCAGACTTCGCACCATCGGCCTTTGGCGCATAGCTGCGGTTTTGCGAGGCCATGCGATCAATGGCCTGCTGGATTTCTTCTTCCGGCACATCGGCCTTCGGACGCGTGATTTCCACATCCGCAAAAGAGCCAACATCAAAATCCGGGATGATTTCAATCTTCACCGAAATGGCGAGATCGCCCTTGGCTTCGAGAGCCGCTTCAACTTCCGCCTGATTTTCGGGGAAATCGATCTTGGGCTCCATCGCAACCTTGAGGCTATTGTCCTCAATGATCTTGCGATTGGCTTCGCCAATGGCGTTTTGGAGAACGTCGGCCATGACCGAGCGGCCATAGAGGCGCTTCAAATGGGCAGCCGGCACTTTGCCCGGACGGAAGCCATTGATGCGGACCTTGTCCTTCATCTCAGCGAGCTGGCCATCGAGGCGGCTCGCCAGATCTTTCGCCGGAAAGACAACCTTATATTCGCGCTTCAGGCCCTGCGACAGGGTTTCAGTCACCTGCATTGTTTTTGCCTTCTTTGGAACGGCGGCACACGGGGCGAGCCCCGCACGCGATTGAAAACTCTTCGAAATCCGTGAGTTAGCCAGCTAATTTGGTGCGGGCGGAGGGACTCGAACCCCCACGCTTTTCGGCGGTGGAACCTAAATCCACTGCGTCTACCAATTCCGCCACGCCCGCAAAAAACCACATCCGCTAGGGACGGGCCCGGCTCCTCACTGCTTCGGGTGGGGCTCTATACCAATGGAGCGGGCGAGATGCGACAAAAAAGTGCGGGATCAGGGGGGATAGGCCCGCCCCAATAAAAAAGCGCCCGGTCCGCCTCCCTTCGGCCCGGGCGCTTGCCCCAACGGTCC